>JAHJDO010000011.1 GCA_018812485.1 bacterium
ATTAAAAAATTAAAAAATTAAGATTTGATTAAAAATTGAAAACTCAAAATTAAGAATTGTTTTTATTTGATTAGCTTGATGAATTCTTCTGCAGTCAGTCCAGCTTGTCTGATTATTGCTCTCAAGGTTCCCTTGGCAATTTCTTTATGATTGGGAACTGTCAATCTTCTGTATGGAAAAACATTTCTTCTAAGTATCATATGGCTGCCCGTTTGATGATCCAGCTCGTAACCAATCTTCGAAAAAGCCTTTGTAACATCCTTGCCTGATACCACAGGTAACCTGCTCATATAGCAACCTCAACTATCTCTTCTGTAATCCCAAGCGGAACAGGTTCTCCATGTTTTTTTAAACTCTCAAGATATCCTTTAATAGCATCCTTTATGTTTTCTTCGGCTTTTTCTCTTGAGCTGCCTTGAGAAATGCATCCAGGCAGACTTGGACATTCAGCCACAAAAACTCCGTCTTCATCCTGCTCTATATGGACTATATATTTCATAGAATTCACTCCTTTTCTTAATTTCATCTTAATTATAACATAAAACTTAATTTTTAATTACTAATTTTATAATCTCTAAGTGTCTGCTCGGCATATGTCTTGCCTCCGCAGCAAACACTCTCCTGTCTCCCTTACGACGCACTGGAGCTGGCAGGCTCAACATACACCTCGCATTCATAATTAAAGAATTAAGACTTGATTGAAAACTCAAAATTAAGAATTTAAAATTGTCTTTTCTATTCGCTTTCTTCTCTCCAGTACTTCACAGGATCGCTTGGAGGAGCAACGGCTGAAGGATGAGCAGGATCTTCGATTGTGAATGTAACTGAGGCAGGGGTTTGGTCTGTATCTGATGCGAGGCCAGTTACAGGGTCACCGCCACTATTTGCGGCTCGCACTCTAAAAGTATGATTGCCATATCCTAAAGAAGAAATCGTTACTGTGCCTGTAGTATTGTTCGTCCATGCACTTCCATCAATACTGTAAGCAAACGTGTATGACGGTGTTCCTCCCTCTCCTTTAAATTTAAATGTTGCGCTATATGTACTTGTAGGGCTTGTTATAATCCCCGACGGCCCTGAATATATGATTGTGTTGGGGACAGGAGTAAGGCACTGGAAATAATACACTGCGCTGTCTGCTTCGCTGCATTCGTTAAGCGCTTCATCCTTTGCCATGACAAAACACCTGTACCAATTTTGAGTAGCGGTAGTACTTAAATCTGTAAATATTGCTGAGCCCTCATCTGATGTTGGGGACCACGGCTGATAAGAGGTCCATGATCTGTAACTGGGGGCAACACTAGCGGGGTCAGCTTTGGTGGGTCCCTGCTGCAGCATTGTCTTGAATGCAGAGAGCAGCGGGCTGTCATTAGCAGAATTATCATCAAACTCAAAGCTTGCGGATGTTGAGTAATTCGCTTCCCTTGGACCCGCTGTGATTCTTGGGTCTGGCGCTAATAAGTCAACATTAATGTAATATCCTTTACCTGTAGTAGAACAGCCCGAAGTTTGAGTTGCGTAATAGGTGGCTGCTCTGTGCGAATAACCCCAGTTGCCAGCTTTGTCTTTTTGCGCAAGCTGAATTAGAACATTCTCTCCTTTAGTAGCATAGTCGCTTGCGCCTGGATCAAGACTGGCAACTGAATAGCGATAATTGTCTGCGCCTGTACCACTATTATCTGCGGTTTTTGCCTCAGCAGGAGCATCTTTTATAACTATGTATCTATCTGTCCATATATTCGTATCAGCAAATGCCCATTCTGCTATATCAGCGCTTATGTTTGTTTCTGAAGCTGACGCATTCCACGTGTTTCCACCGTCTAATGAATACCTATACCTTATGCTTGAGTCAGTTTCATCCAGATCTGAACAGTCAGTTGTTCTGCCTGATGCTTGATTCTGGTCAACAACCTTTACCCTTATGCCTGAATCATGCGTAACGCTGTCAATATTAAACCAGACATATTCGGAATTCGTATTATAAGAGGTATATGCCGTAGCGTTTTCAGGATAACTTATAACACTCTTTACACCCACATTTGTCCATAACGTATTTGTCCCACTGTTTGCGCAGGTAAGATAATCGTATCCTGATAACGATGCTGTTCCGTCCACTCCCCCTGTAGTATTTGCAGAACCGGGCGGTGTAATATCTCTCATCATATATATTATTGCCGTGTCGCGCCTGTCATTATCATCATTGGGCTGGAAATTTGTTGGATCCGGTTCTGTGCCATCGGAGGATACAGCCCTTGACTGCAGGATATATCCTCCCTCTGTTGCAAAATCCGTTGCAAGATTTGTGGTTGAATATGTGAGTTCCCATGTTATAGTGTCTCCGCTTACCGCTCCGTAACCGCTTTCATACTGCCTCCAGTCGCTCCAATCATAATCATCTATATCCTCAGGCCACTCGTCTGGATAGTTGACAGCGGTTGTCTTTCTTATACCGAGTCTGAGGTCTACTCTCGAAGCTGTTGTCGGAGTAGCTACATTGACTGTTATAGCGCCATTAGGAACGCCTATATTATCGCCCTGGTTATCATAATTCTCTAGGTTGTAGCACCAAACTGTGTCTGCGCCGTCTATATCCGTATAATTAAACTCAGCTGGTGTTATGCTAGTATCTCTTGGAGTAAGAGTTGAATATGTATACCTGTCCTGAATAATCCTGCTCCATATACTGTCATCGCTTGTTGTGTCCTCATATGTCAGTCTGACCCAGTAGAGATACGGAGTGGTGTCTCTACACACATTATCCGTAAGTGTCGCTTCGTAGCGGCAGTAGCGGTCTATTGGAAAAACCTTGAAGTCGTCAAAGCGAGCCTCCGCGTTATCAATTGTAGTACTTGCTATTAACCCTGCGTAGCCCTTGTAAGTATAAACCAAAGATGTAGAAGAAGGATATGTAATATAAATTTTATCCCCCATATACACTCTGATTCTACTTCCGTCATACTGAGCTTTGAGCGTGTACCATGTGTCTGCATTTAAGGTGTAGGTATAAGTTTTAAGAGGGGCTGCAGTAGTAACGCCGTTTGTATCCATAGCGTATAATCCGATCTGCTCTGCAGCCTCATCCAGCAGAGCTGCATAGCCGTTATTGCTTCCGGTACGGTTATAGTTCAAAATAATTCCTGCTTGACTGCCAGCTTTTAACTTTACCTTTGCCTCTACCTGATAATTATACCAGTTTGTATTATTCGCCTGTATTATTCCCGTATCGCCTGATGTTAAGCCTGTTATCTTCAATGCCCCGGTATCTGAGATAGTATTATCTATAAGCCATGTCCCTGTTCCATAGTCCTGCCAATAGCCTCCCATTCCCACATCTCCATCATTAAAATTATCCTTATAAAGGACAATCTCGTCCTCATCCGCATTCTTGTAATACGGCGACCATCGCGACCAGCCACGCGCATCCATGGCAATTTGAGTAGATGAGCGGGCATAGTTGTAGATTGCAACTTCGTCTATAAGGCCTTTCCATGCATACGTCTGACCTGCTGAAGCATCGAAATGGCCAATACATGCTACACGTGTTCCTGCTGTAAATCCTAATGCCCGATCATTCTTTTCTGCCCCATCAACATATATTCTATGAGTGGTTCCATCATTCGTTACAACTATAAAATGCCAGTCTGTATCTACGGTAACTCCGCTATCCAACCATGCACCAGTTGTTCCATTATGGGTATAACTTTGCCATTTGTCAGAATATATTACAATATTCAAACCAGTACCAGCCGCTGAGCCTCTGTGAATGGTTACGATTCTTGCATCTGGATTAGCTGCAGCATATGAAGCATCTGCTTTGACCCAAGCAGCTAATGTAATGCCAGAGTCAGAAGCCAGCACATTAGAAGCTGGCAACTGGATATAATCGTCTGTTCCGTCAAACTCTACGCATTTCCCGAACATCCCCCATTGATACCAAGCAGGTTCTCCTGTGCCTTTAAAGTCTCCATCATTTCCATATACTGACGAATCATAGGCAACTACTGATGTAGAACTGTTCTCCAGATTATCAAAATGCCACAGGCCTATCGGGCTGTCAGCGCCGGTTCCGTCAAGAATGCTTGATGTTGTCTGCGTCCTGAGCCGCGTCTGCGTTCCCCGCGCGTCCTGCCAGATCTCCTCAGCTGTTTTTGCGCGGCTGTAGATGGCGACTTCGTCAATTGCGCCGTCAAAAAATGAGCTATGACCTACACTGCAACCTATTCGGCATTTACCAGTAGTAGCACCAATAATTATATCTTGAGACTCCTTGAATTCACCATTAATATATAAATAATCTTTATCTGTTTCTCCACCTACATGAACAACAGCAACATGATACCATTGATTTACAGACGGAAATTTATATGTAGAATTTATTATTGGAGCACTATATGCTGAGTGAAATATTCCAGAATTTCTTACTCCAATGGCGGATTGTTCTCCAACCGCATTATTACCTATCGCAACAATGTAACGATAAGCAGTACCTGTTATTGATGCTGGATAAATCCAAGCCTCAAAAGTATGGTCTCCATCTCCTACATTAAAAACACTATTAGTCCCGCAATCAACATAATCATTCGTTCCATCAAAACTCAACGCGCTCTGAAACACTGCTGAATCCTCCGACGCATCTCCCCACACACAGCCGTGAACAATGCCTGTATTGCTGTTTGTGGATTCATCATATACCGTAGAATCATCAGCGCTTGTCCCGCCTGTTAAATTTTCTCCTTCATCAAAGTGCCATAGACCTACCAATCCTGTTGCCTCATCCTTTCTCAGGCGAGAATCTCCTCTTTCATATGGATTAGTTAAAGTGCTAGGGTCATTCCATTCTATTGTTTTCCACACAACAGGCGAATCCGCGTCAAATGTGGAGGAAAGCAGCACACCTCTGGGAGCATTATCTCCCAGACTCTGTATTATTGATGTATCTGCATGTGCGGCTATTTCATCCGCGCTCAGAGCGTGATCATAAATTTTGACTTCGTCAATGGCGCCGTCGAAATATCTATATTCTTGATTATCTTTGCCTATAACGGTATTGCCATTACTATCACCAACATCGACACTGCTTGTTCCTGATGCAGTAAAAATTCCATTAATATATCCATCAACATCCGTTCCGTCTCTTGTTACAGCTATATGAACCCATTCACTCGCTGGAATATTACCAGAATTTATCTCCGTAACATTATCTAATCTTACATATAATGCCCCGTTATGCGCAGAAATCCATAAATCCTGAGAAAAGGCACTTTGCCCGTTGTGGAAAATGCTTTGATAAGAATTGAGTTCATTTTGATAAACCCACGCCTCCACAGTAAAATCGCCAGTGCCAAAATCTAAACTACTCCCACTCTCGCAATCAACATAATTATCTATACCATTAAAGTCCAAAGCTTTTCCAAATACTCCATCAACCCATGTATAAGTAGGAGGCACAGAATATAAAGAGAAGTCATCAACTACCATGCTATGGGTGGGTTTGCCACTATTTAGCAGCATTATAACCCTGGCATATTTGGTTCCTGACCACCACTGAGTAACAGGGGAAATTCCAGAAACAAGCTCTCCTGTGATTGTTCCGCTATACTCTGTCCATACACCGGTATCGACATCAGCGTTAGAGGCAGCATTATATATATATGTACTGCCTGCTTTATGTTCTCTAACTTTAGTTCCTGCTGAATAGGATTGTCCACAAGTCGTATTGAACTCAACCTCCCAATAGATGCCCATATCTTCGACTCTGGTAATATTGTAATTGCTCACATTTCTATTCGGTAAATCGTTATAACTTCCGGAATCATCAACATCAAAAGCCACACAAGCATAGATGTAAACCCCCCAATTGGTTCCATCTACAATCTTAATTATCGTAGAGTCCGTACCACAAGCTTCATATAACGTGGTCTCCGTTCCGGCAGCATACGGTAAAACATGCTGCGGTCCGATCTGAACTTTATTTTCATCATAAGGAATATAGCCGAGATACAATTTGCCTACGCTTCCATCTCCGCCATACGCTTTAGCCCAGCCTGAAAGATAATATGTTTTATTTGTTGTATCTATTTCAATATAATCAATACCTAAGGCAGAGCCGGTAAGGTCGTGATAAAAAGCATAAGTACCCGAATGTGTAGTATCAGCAGTAACTCCATCAAAGCCACTCCAATGGTCAGTTGTGCCTTCTTCAGCTCCTCTATTTTCAAGTAGCTCTCCAGTACCATAAAGTGCTCCATCATTATCATATGAACTCAAATCATAAATATTGGTATCTCCATCTATGTTAAAACCCCAGAAAGCAACAAGCCCTGTATCTGTCATGGAAACAGCGCCTGCGGGATTATCGCCTACAACATTAACCCCTGTATCATATCGGGTTGTCTCACACCAGAAAAACTGCGAATCCCCGCCTGACCAGTCTGTCTGGGTCCACGAGAAACACACAGTGGGGAAAGAGAGTATTAAGATAGACAACAGACCGATTAGACCACAGACCATGGACCATAGACCACGGTCTGTTACTGTTGTCTGTCGTCTGCCGTCTGTTTTTTTATTTCTCATTATTTATTCCCCAACACATAAACAAGCAATTTTCATGCCAAAACGCTAGACATAAATTCTTAATTTTCAATTACTAATTTCCAATCAATTACTAATTTCAGAATTTCTAATTATTTCTTATTCATGGTTGAGATAATCTTTGAAAATATTAATGTTAACTCTTGGGCCTCTTTCCATAATTTTCTTGTATCTTCTTTAACCTCATCGCAAGCTTTTGTCAGCATTCTTAGCCAATACTTTGTCTCTTGAATTTCTTTTTTGCAGATATGGATTTTATTTTTAAAATCTTTCTTTGAACTTGCACCTGTTGCCTCGCAGTAATTTGCTCCCGGACTTGTGCCTGCCCTTATCAATTGAGAGATAATAGGCAAGGTTACTGTATTTTGGGGCACTTTCTTGGCAAGGACAATAATATCTTCACCAAACTTTGCTGTTCTCTCTTCTAAATCGTAATTCATAATTAAAGCATTAAAAAATTGATTAAAAATTTAAAATTAGAAATTGAAAATTGTCCCATCAGTATGCATGTTTATGAAAGCAGAACTCCAGAATTGTTCTTACAAGGATTTTCAGGTCAAAGGCTATAGACCAGTTCTCAATATAATACAGGTCGTATTTGGTTCTTTCTGCAATTGATGTATTGCCCCTCAGCCCGTTTACCTGCGCCCATCCTGTTATGCCCGGTTTTATCCTGTGCCTTGACATATACCCCAGTATATCATTCTTAAACTGCTCTACAAAGAATAGTCTCTCCGGTCTCGGGCCAATAAGACTCATATTTCCCCTGATTATATTTAAAAGCTGTGGAAGTTCATCAAAGCTCATCTTTCGCATGAACGAGCCAACTTTAGTCCGTCTCGGATCTTTTTCCTGCGCCCATACGGGGCCAGAATGTTCTTCTGCATCCATGCGCATTGACCGAAATTTATACATAGTAAAAATCTTATTGTCCTGACCGACTCTCTCTTGCTTGTACAAGACAGGACCCCTTGAATTCAGCTTTATAGCTATTAAAAGAGCTAATAATAAGGGGGAAAGTATGATCAGCAGTACAGCGGACAATATCAGGTCAAATGCTCTTTTCAGGAAAAGATTGAAACCCTGAAGAGGGGACTCCTTAAGCCCTATTACAGGTATGCCGTCTATGTCAGCCACATTTACTTTGCTTGTTACAATTTCATACAGACCCGGTACAATGGTGAAATCTACGTTTAGCTCAGTGCATTTTAATATGATGTCTAAAGTGTCTTTGTTTGACACATTAGGTGATGCAAAGATGATTTTATCAATTTTTTTTTCTCTCGCTATTTCAGGGATTTCGGAGATTCTTCCTAGAATTTCTGGTCCCAGATTTTCTGGATTATTTTTGCTTTCTGAAGAAGCAATTTCCTTATCTGAAATATACCCGATTATTTTGTAGCCCAGCGCAATATGTTTCTGGATTTTAGACGCTATTGCTTTTGCGGTTTCGTCTGTGCCGACAATAATTACATTTCTAATGCCAAAGCCTCTCTTTATAGCTGTTACTTGTATTTTCCTAATCACAACGCCCATAAGCGTAATACACAGGAAATTAAGTCCGGAAGAATACGCAAATGTTAATCTGGAATAAGAGAACTGGCGGTACAGGAAGGTTATAGCCATTAAAACCAGAGTGGCAAACAAGACTGCTTTAAAGATGAGGTACACTTTATCAATCGGTGAAATGAAAGAATTCCTCTGTTTATACAATCCGTGATATGAAAGAGATATCAGCCAGATAGGGATTACAATTATCAGCAGTTTTAGATAAGGATGGAAAGCAGGAATGTATTCTGCAGGAACCTTGTGTATGTAAAAGCGGATATAATAAGCTAATAAGAAGGATACTGCAGTCATTAGGGTATCTGAAATCACAGAGAGTATTATAAATGGAGACTGTTTTGGATTTTTAACCATCCTTCGAAATCCGAAATCCGAATATCGAAATCCTAAACAAATCCGAAATCCGAATTTTCAAAATCCTAAACATTGTTTTGATCATTTGTGTTTTGGTTATTTGATATTGTTTCGTATTTCGTGCTTCGTGCTTCGAATTTATTCATAATCGCATCCTTAATTTCCTTCTTGAATCTTTGCTTGTTAAAAGGAAGAGCGTTTTGGCGTATTTTATCTTTGTCAAATCTCATTTTTCCAAATATTCGTACAGCTTCAATCAAAGAATGCGGATTTTGTTCTTTAAATAGAACTCCATTTAGACCATGTTTAATTGTTTCCAGAACGCCGCCTTCGGCGTAAGCAATTACTCCTTTGCCGCATGACTGGGCCTCAATAGGAGTTATGCCGAAATCTTCCTTGCCCGGGAATATAAAACCTTTGCACATAGCATAGTATTCGTGCAGTATATTGTCAGGCTGCCAGCCTAAAAACGTTATGTTAGGCTTTGCTAAGGCTTTCAGCCTTTTTTCTTCCGGGCCGCTGCCGATTATTACAAGGGGCAGTTTTAACTCGTTGAACGCTTTAATGGCTATATCAATTCTTTTGTAATAGGTTAGAGCTGAGATCATAAGATAAAAGTTTTTACCCCGAGACATTGTCTGAGACATTGTCTCAGGCATCGGTGTATAGAAATCAGTGTCCACAGGCGGATATATAACGCTTGATTCTCTTCTGTAATAATGCTTAATTCTTGTTGCAACATGTTTTGAAATAGCGATAAAATCATCTACTCTGCGGGATGACGCTTCATCCCATACTCTTATGCGGTTCATAAAAAAAGGCACGGTAAACTTGGAAACAGGACCGAGCCGCTCGTGGGAGAAATACTCGTGATACATATCCCATGCATATCTCATTGGCGTGTAGCAATAGCATATATGATAGGTTTCAGGAGGTGTTAGGGCGCCTTTAGCAACACAATGGCTGCTGCTCAGGACAATGTCATATCCACGCATATCAAATGACTCTACAGCAATAGGAAAAAGAGGCAGGTAATTTCTGTATTTTGTTTTTGAGAAAGGCATGTTCTGAATAAAGGATGTTTTGATATTCATTCTGTTTATAGTATCTGTTATTTTTTCAGGTATATGAACAAGTGTAAAGATTCGAGCGTCAGGAAACAGCTCGCAGAATATCTCCAGACACTTTTCTCCACCTCGCATACCTGTGAGCCAATCATGGACTATTGCTATTTTCATAATTGATTAATTACCAGTCCAGTAAGCAATTTAGGATAGAAATATGTGGATTTTTGAGGCATAACTTCACCTTTAAGCGATATATCCTTAATCTGGCTGAGCTTTGTCGGATTTAAGAACAATAAAAGCTCATAGGAACCATTATCTATTTGTCTGATGCCTTCTTCTTTGTCAGATACGTATTTTATGTTCTTTTGGCTCTTTACTTCCTCTTCTGTAATTCCGAGTATGTTTTCAATAATTACCTTATGCAGGATTGCAACATCGAGTTCTTTCCATGCATCAGGTATATTTTCTTGAACAAAGGGTTGAAACCCCTTGTTCAAACTTAATGCGTAAAATTCTCCTTTTCCCATGTATAGGCCAAATACATGTTTATCTTTGTTTTTCTCCATATATTTGAACAGATCTTTTTTATTAGTCTGGATTACATCAAAATAGGTAGATAAATTTTGTTTGAATGCCTCCTTACGGAACGCAGGTAAATCTTTTATAAGCCTGTGTGTTGGGAGAACAACAAGACCTGAGTCATTCATTTCACATAGGTACGTCATGATAAAGTTATAAGGTTCATTACCTGTATGCGCACTATTAGTTTCAGCTAATTTTTTCTTATAATTAAGAGCTGTTTCATACCTGTGATGCCCGTCAGCAATAAAAACCTTTTTATTTTTTAGGACGCTGGTAATTGCAGCAATATCATTTTTGTCCCGAACTGCCCATAGTTTATGTTTTTCTCCTTTTATATCTGTAATATCTATAATAGGTGAGTCGGAAGTGTATTTTTTGAGTATTTGAGATATAGTATGATTTGTATCTTGATATAATCCGAATATTTGAGAGAGGTTCGCTTTACATGCGTTCATTAAGCGCAGTCTGTCTTCTTTAGGCGCGCTCAATGTTTTCTCATGCGGCAGAATAGTTCCATGTTTGAATTCTTCCAATTTCAGCAAACATATAAAACCTGTTCTTATTATATCTTCTCCATCAATACTAAAAATCTGCTGGTATATGTATATTGAGAGACATTCGTCTCTTTTTATAATATCAGAGCTTAACCACTGATTGAGCAGATTACGCGCGGAGTTGTATTTATCATTTTCTCCGTCAGACTCAGGCAATATAAGTCTGATGATATTATAGGGGCTGGAATTAAGATAGTCTCTTTTTTCCTGTTCAGGGATCACATCATACGGCGGCGAAACGACATTTTCTAGGTTCTGTATTTTTTCTTTATTGTACCTAATGCCTCTAAAAGGTTTAATAATAGCCATATTTATCTCCCATTAACGCATATATGCTTCTGCGACTTTTTTGAATGCATCTATCATGTATTGAATATGTTTTTCTTCATACACTGGATGAACAGGAAAGGTGCATGTTCTCTGCTCAAGCCACGAAGCATTTTTGCATATAAAGCCTGAATAGTCTACTGCTTCAGCTCGTGTATACTCCTTTGACTCAAATGGGAATTTAGCTGTGCCAAAGCCCATATGATCAGTAAATGCTTTTTCCCTGTAGGATTGCCACCACTGAACAGGCATAACAGGAACGCCCTCTTTTGCTATAGAATCTACAAAGGTCTGAATATCGCATGTCAAATTATCCATATTCAGTGTAATTGGAAAGAGCCAGAATGCATTTAATCTGTCAGATTTATGAGGCGGTAAATACTTAATCGCATTATGATTGGATAATGCTTTTATTATCATCTCTCCGTTTCGTCTTCTATTTTTTAAATGATAGCTGTCAAGTCTTGCCAGCTCTTTTAGTCCTATAGCTGACTGCATTTCTGTCATTCTATAATTAAAGCCGACCATCTCGTGAATATATGGGAGCCTCTTGCCCTCTGCTTGGGCTTTGAGTCTTGCCGGGATGTTATATCCATGGTCTCTGAATGACTTACATTTCCATGACAGGTCTTCATCATTTGTAATTGTGCATCCACCTTCACCACCTGTAGTGAAGTGTTTAGTTTGGCAGAAACTAAACGCTCCGGCATTGCCTATGGTGCCGACTTTTTTACCTTTGTAAACTCCTCCGAAGCATTGTGCACAGTCTTCAATTACAAAGAGGTTATTCTTTTTTGCAATCTCCATAATTGGATCCATATCGCAGACAATACCGTAGAGATGCACAACAAGAATGGCTTTAGTTTTTTTGTTTATTTTTTCTTCAATGCTCAAAGGGTCAATTGTATGATTTTCCTTTTTAACATCAGCAAAGATTGGTATAGCCCCTGCCTGAAGAATACAAAAAGAAGATGCTATAAAGGAATATGAAGGGCATATTACCTCGTCTCCGGGTCCTATTCCTAGGCATGAAACTGCTGTATGCAGCGCAGCAGTTCCGTTCATTACGGATATACCGAATTTTGCTCCGTTCCACTGGGCAAACTTATTCTCAAATTCCATTCCCAGAGGACCTGTCCAGTAATTAGTTTTTCCATTTTTTAAGGGACCCATTGCGGCCTGAATTGTTTCCTCTTCAAAATGTGGCCATTTTGGGAATGATTCTTTGCAAACTGGTTCTCCTCCGTTTATTGCAAGTTGTTCTTTACTCATATGTTCTTCTCCTCACTATTCACTTTTATATAGTTTATTAAGTAATTCTACTGCTTTATCTCTTAATATATAACCTGCTTCGGGCTTGAAAGCTGCCCCGCTTGATTCATATCCTCCCTGTTCAAAAGATTCCTTTCTAGCGATATATCCAAGGTAATCTCCAGCGAGTTCTATAATGAAAGTTTTTGAGAAAGGAGATTTTTCTTTTATCTCAAGCCCGAATTCTACAAAATATTCACATGGTACAGTTACGAATGCTGTATCTCCTATTCTGATGGCAGTAATTTCTGTGGTGTATTCACCTTTGCCAAGCTCTTGAGCTCTGAGCAATCCCCGGCTCGCAAGAAATTCTTCCATATGTCCAGGCCAATCTGAACCTGCGTAATTTTTTTTACTTGATACTATTTCTCTCGCTTTCCGGATAGAATTCTCATCATAATCTTTTAAAGGAAGTTTTAGCGAAATTCTTTCTCCTGAAACGGTAACATCCTCTCTGAATTTCTCCATTCTTGCAACAGTTTTAATTACCTCAGAACCTAGAACTCTTCCTGTGCGTAATGCATGTTCAAAATATTCGTATTTTTTATTTGGGTCTCCTTTTACATTATGATGATTGATATTGCCCATAGCTCCTGAAGTATAAGCAAATCCTATATCTCCCATTTCTCTCGCAACAACATTGTTTATGACTCCCGGGAAATCTGCCGATACCTCATATCCATCAACAGTATCTGTGTGCAGAGCAAAATTAACTATAAGCCCATCAATTTTATTATAGCCTTCTCCAAAAGCCAAAACTCCCACTTCAGGGTCAATTGGTCCGGCAGGCTTAACAATATCAGGATTTCCTATTCCGGGATTTGTTATGACTTTTCCATTTTTCATTATAAATCTGCGGTTAAAGGAAACACCATGCTCTTCTCCACTCAAGCATGCTACTTTTGTTTCTTTAGTTGAACAATCTGCCTGTATTGCTGCAGAAGCTATTTTTGATGGTAACGCTGTAAGCCATTTTTCATCCAGTCCATGTGTAATTCCAGGGTCATTTTTATATATTAATGAAGGACCTGTATGTGTGTGTGTCGCGCAGATAATGATATTCTCATCAGGGATTCCAGTTTCTTTTTCTATGAGGTTTCTGGCAGATTTAACTTCCTCCTTCTCCATTCCAACTAAATCACATGAAACTATGCAAATTTTGTTTTTGCCGTCATCAAATACTGCGGCTTTAGCAAATAATGGATCATGGATTTTTTTAGCTATTCTTACATCAAAATGCCCTTGAAGATAGCATCCAATATCTGGAGTGATGTCTATCTTTGAAAATCCTGCTTTTAACATTTCCCCTTTTTCTCCTTTCCTTTTTTGAAGAATCTAATAAGCATTATATCTGATATTTTATTTGTATCATAGAAAATTTTTGCGCTTGTAATTTGATAAATGCTAAAGTATATTAAATTCAAAGCACGAAGCACGAAATACGAAGCACGAAACAAATATAAATGACTAAAATGCCAATGTTCAAAACAATGTTTAGGATTTTGAGAATTAGAGTTTTGAATTTGTTTCGGATTTCGATATTCGGATTTCGGATTTTTTAAGCAAGAGGGCGATTCAATATGTTTGAAATATTAGATGCAAAACAGTTATCTAAAGAAATAAAGAGCATGGTAGTCTCAGCGCCGGAAATAGCCAAAAAAGCAAAGCCGGGACAATTTATAGTGCTTAGAATAGACGAAACAGGCGAGAGAATACCTCTTACAATAAATGATTTTGATTCAAAAACAGGCAGTATTACCATAATATTTCAGGAGGTTGGAAAAACAACAAAAAAATTGGGAATGTTAGAAAAAGGGGATTACTTAATTGATGTTGCAGGGCCTCTTGGGCATCCCGGAAGAGTAGAGAAGATTGGGACAGTTGTATGTATTGGAGGAGGAGTCGGCGTAGCGGTTATATATCCTGAAGCCAGGGCATTAAAAAAAATAGGGAACGAAGTTCTCTCAATAATTGGAGCAAGAGCTAAAGATATGGTTATTCTTGAAGACCAAATGCGGAAGATCAGTGATAAATTGTTTATTACAACAGATGATGGTTCATATGGAAGAAAAGGAGTTGTTACAGATCCGTTAAAAGAGATATTGACAGAAAGCAAGATAGATCTGGTCATAGCTATTGGGCCTATAATTATGATGAAGTTTGTATGTCTTATGACAAAGCAGTTCAACATTCCGACAATTGTTAATCTTAACCCTATAATGGTGGATGCAACAGGTATGTGCGGTTCATGCAGAGTGACTGTAGGGGATGAGGTAAAGTTTGCGTGTGTTGACGGACCTGAATTTGACGGGCATCTTGTTGATTTTGACGAGCTGACAAACAGAAATGCCAGATTTTTGGACGAAGAGAAGGAGCCATGCAGGTGCAAAAAAGACTCTTAATGCCTGAACAGCTGCCGCAGGAGAGAATAAAAAACTTTAATGAAGTTGCTCTTGGATATAATGAGGATCAGGCAGTTGCAGAAGCAAAAAGATGCCTGCAATGTAAAAAAGCTCCGTGTATGGCAGGATGTCCTGTAGAAATAGATATTCCGGGATTTATAGAACTTGTTGCAGAACGCAAATTTTCTGAGGCGCTAGATAGAATAAGAGAGAAGAATAATCTTCCTGCTATTTGCGGTCGTGTTTGTCCTCAGGAGACACAATGCGAAGTAGTGTGTACTTTGAAGAAAAAAAATGAGCCTGTTGCAATTGGGAGGTTAGAAAGATTTGTTGCAGACTGGGGGGAAAAAAATAGACCGCAGACCATGGACCATAGACCACAGACTATAGATGATAGACCACGAGCAGCAGTTATAGGGGCAGGGCCAGCCGGGTTAGCGTGCGCCGGAGACCTTGCAAAAGCTGGTTGGAAGGTAACTATCTTTGAATCCCTGCATGCGCCTGGAGGGGTGTTAAGATACGGCATTCCTGAATTCAGGATGCCGAGAGATGTTCTTGATTATGAAATAGAATATGTTAAAAATTTGGGAGTAGAGATCAAGACAAATATTATAGTTGGAAGGACTATTACAATTGAGGAATTATTTGACGTAGGCTATAAAGCTGTGTTTATTGGCACAGGTGCAGGATTTCCGTATTTTCTTGGAATACCGGGTGAAAACTATAATGGTGTTTATTCTGCCAATGAATTTCTTACAAGAGCAAATCTTATGAAGGCTTATAGATTCCCTGAATATGACACTCCAATCAAGATAGGAGAGAAGGTTGCTGTAGTTGGAGCAGGGAATGTGGCCATGGATTCAGCAAGAGTTGCGAGACGTCTTGGGGCAAAAAAGGTTTGCATAATTTATCGCCGTTCGCGTTCTGAAATGCCTGCAAGAGCTGAGGAAATTCATCATGCAGAGGAAGAAGGAATAGAACTTGATCTGCTTACATTGCCTATTGAGATAATAGGGGACGGGAAAGGTTGGGTTAAGCAGGTAAAGTGCCTCAAAATGAAACTTGGAGAACCTGATGATACAGGAAGAAGAAGACCTCTTCCCATAGATGGATCAGAGTATTTAGTAGATATAGATACAGTAGTTATTGCAATTGGGCAGGGGCCAAATCCTCTGCTTTTATCTATGACTCCCGGGTTGAAATTAACTAGAAAGGGGAATATAGTTGCTGATAATATTACAGGAGAAACCTCTCTTGAGGGAGTATATGCTGGAGGAGACATTGTAACAGGTGCAGCCACAGTAATTGAGGCTATGGGAGCAGGCAAGAGAGTTGCTAGAGCTATAGATGAGAAATATAGATAACAGTGTAAATTCGAAGCACGAAGCACGAAATACTAAACAATATCAAATAACCAAAATCTAAAATTCGAAACAGTTTGGAATTTCGAAAATTTGAATTTAGAGTTTGTTTCGAGTTTCGGATTTAGAATTTCGGATTTTTATGTAACGGAGTTCAGTGAATATTTACAAAGAAAAAATAATCGGTATTCTGGGCGGAATGGGCCCTGCAGCAACATCTGACGTTTTTCGCCGAATATTACAACTCACTCCCGTTGAAGAGGATCAGGAACATATTCATATAATTATTGATAATAATCCCAAGATTCCAGACAGATCTCAGGCAATATTCGGAAAGGGCGAGAGCCCTGTTTCTGCGTTAATAGAGTCTGGGAAAATGCTTGAGCGGGCAAAAGCAGATTTTATTATAATTCCTTGCAACACAGCGCATTTCTTCTATGATGAACTTAAGGGTCATCTTAAAATTCCGATAATTCATATGATAAAAGAAGTGGCAAAAAAGATTCACAAAGAATTCCCAGCTGTTAGGAAAGCAGGGTTACTATCTACTGTAGGTACAATAAAAGCAGGGTTGTAT
The DNA here is from genome assembly GCA_018812485.1 of bacterium. Classification (NCBI taxonomy): domain Bacteria; species bacterium. Next base: position 16,693 of record JAHJDO010000011.1, read on the forward strand.
CAGAAAGAGTTAAAGGTTTTTGGTATAGAGGTAATCAAACCTGATGAGAGAGTACAGGACATGGTTACTGAAGCAATATTCGGCAGAGAAGGAATAAAATGCGGATGTTTGGAAGGAAAGAGCAAGAAGCTAATTTATAATGCAATTGATAATCTTATAAACAATGGTGCAGAACTTATAATAGGTGGATGTACTGAGATCCCGCTTGTGGTAGATTTTAAAACAGTCGTTCTGCCATTTATTAATTCCAATCAGGTATTAGCAGAAGTAGCTGTAAGCATAGCTAAAGGTGATTGATGCATAAGGATATAAAAAAGAAGCTTAAGCAGATTGATCTGGCCCATATCTGGCATCCCTTTACTCAGATGCAGGAGTATGGAAAAGAGGAACCAGTTATAATAGAGAAAGCGTATGATTCTTTTCTTATTGATATTGACGGCAAAAAGTATCTTGATGGTGTTTCATCTCTTTGGTGTAACATTCATGGTCACAGAAAAAAAGAGATAGACAGAGCAATAATAAAACAAATTAAGAAGGTGTCTCATACAACGCTTCTTGGATTGTCCAATACGCAGACAATATGTCTGGCTAAGAAACTTGTTGAGATTACGCCTCCGAATCTTAAAAGGGTATTTTTCTCTGATAATGGTTCTACAGGAATAGAAATAGCCTTAAAAATAGGTTTTCAATACTGGCAGCAGAAGGGAGAATCTCAAAAAAACAAGTTTGTCTCCTTTATTGGAGGATATCATGGAGATACTTTAGGCGCAGTTAGTGTTGGCGGCATGGATCTCTTTCATAGGAAATATAAACCGCTTTTGTTTAGTAGCTTTAAAGTACCATATCCATATTGTTATAGATGCTCAAAAACATTTCGGCTATGTAATATGGCTTGTTTAAGGAGATTAGAAAATATACTGGAGCAAAAACACGAAAAAATTATTGGTGTAATTATAGAGCCGTTAGTGCAGTGCGCAGGTGGAATTGTAGTAGCTCCAAAGGGTTTTCTGAGGGCAGTAAGCAAATTATGTAAAAAGCACGGTATTCTCTTGATAGCAGACGAAGTAGCTACAGGTTTTGGCAGAACAGGAAAGATGTTTGCTTGTGAGCATGAAAAAGTGAGACCCGACATTATGGTCGTGTCTAAGGGGATAACAGGCGGATATCTTCCTCTAGCAGCCACATTAACTACAGAAGAAATCTATAATCAGTTTTTGGGGCAGTACGATGAGCATAGAACTTTCTATCACGGACATAGTTATACTGGAAACTCTCTTGCCTGCGCAGCTGCATTGGCAAATATAAGAATTTTTGAAGAAGACAGAGTTCTTGAATCTCTGGAAGAAAAGATAGAATTTTTAAAGGTGGGGCTTAAAGGATTTAATAAACTGGCTCATGTAGGAGATATTAGAGAAAGTGGGATGATAATAGGAATTGAGTTGGTTGAGAACAAAGATAGCAGGAAACGATATCCTCTAGGAGCGCGAATAGGGCATAAAGTGATTCTAGAGGCTAGAAAAAGGGGATTGATTATTCGCCCTCTGGAAGATGTCATTGTCTTAATACCTCCATTGAGTATTAGAATTAAAGAACTTAGTCAGATTCTAAAGATAACCTATGATTCTATTCAGGCAGTTACAGAGACATTATAAAGAATGTTAAATTCGAAGCACGAAATACGAAACAATATCAAATGACAGGAATCCAAATGTCCAAAACAATGTTTTGAATTTTGAAAATTTGAATTTAGAATTTGTTTCGAGTTTCGGATTTAGGATTTCGGGTTTTTCTTTAAAGGAGTTCAGTGAATATTTATCACAGGACTATAATTGGGTTGGCGGTGTGTGTATGTTTTCTTATTACATCATGTGCCAGAAGTAAGCCACGGGTAACACTTGACAGACATCCTCAAGCCCCGGATTTTACGCTAACGAGTCTTGATGGGGACAAAGTATCTCTTTCTTCATTCATTGGCAAAGTTGTTATTCTGGAGTTTTGGTATAGTTGGGATCCTCTTTCAAAAAAACAGGCAGAATACTTGCAGTATATAAAAAATGTTTATGATAAACGAGGTGTTGTAATTCTGGCAGTTGTAATGGATGAAGAGAGTTTATATTCTGCAAAGTTGTTCACGAAAAAATTTGGCATAACATATAAAGTTCTTATAGGGGAGAAGTATGTATATGAGCTATATGGAGGTGTTAGAAGTTTTCCGACTATATTTATGATTGATAGGCAGGGCAGAATATATGGAAAGGGATTTGGCTTGCAAAAGCTAGATGTGTTGGAACCTGCTGTTTTGAAGTTGTTGGAGGAGTGAAGCTCAATATTGTGTACGCATTTGCATTTTATTGCTATTTTTGTTCATAAAAGTATGATACTATAAAGTTGTTATGGATAAAAAGTATTTTGAGGTTTTACCTTTAGGAAAAAATGATGACGATACATATTGGAAAACAAAATCTTATATAGAAAGACTTCAATGTATTGAAACGATGAGAAAGCATATGTTTAATTATGATAACCTTTCCGAAAGACTTCAAAGAATTTATACAATTGCTCCACTCAAAAAAGATTGAGTATCTTGTCATTGGTGGTTATGCAGTAGGTCTTTATGGTCATCCTCGCGCAACTGGTGATATGGATATATGGGTGGCAATTCACGAAAATAATGCTTTAAAATTGGTGGAAGCATTGCATGAATTTGGATTTACTTCTCAAGAAATAAAAAAAGATTTCTTCTTGAAAAAAGCACAGATAATTCGAATGGGGGTTCCTCCACTTAGACTTGAAATTGTTACTTCCATTGATGGTGTTCTTTTTGAAGAATGCTATAAAAATAAAAACACAGTATTAATAGAGAATGCCGAAGTTGATTTCATTTCCTATGAAGACTTAATAAAAAACAAAAAAGCGAGTAAGCGACATAAAGATTTAGACGATATTGATTATTTAGAAAAAATTAATGAGACATAATAAACTGATTTACTGAATGCTATTCCAATTTCGTTCCTATCAATGCTTGCCTAAGTCGCTGATTTTGGATTTTTAACATAGAAGGAGTGAAGCTTAATGAACAGTGCAATTGCTGAGAGGATGTCTTTAATAGATTCTTCTGGAATAAGGAAGGTTTTTGCTTTGGCTTCTAAATTAAAAAATCCGATAAATCTGAGTATAGGCCAGCCGCATTTTGATGTGCCGGAAGAGATCAAAAAAGCTGCCATACAAGCAATTCAAAATGGATTGAATAAGTATACACTCACTCAGGGTATACCTGAATTGAGGGAAAAGATTAAGGCTCAGCAAAAAGAGAAAAGGAATATAAGTCTTGAGGAGATAATGATTAGTTCTGGTACATCAGGACTGCTTCTACTGGCTTTTATGTGTCTCATTAATCCTGGTGATGAAGTTATTATATTCGACCCTTATTTTGTAATGTATAAACATTTGGTCAGAATAGTTGGAGGTGTCCCCGTGTTTATTGATACATACCCATCATTTAATATTCCTGTTGATAAGATTGAAGGGGTTATATCTAAAAAAACCAAAATTATTGTAATAAACAGTCCATGCAACCCAACAGGAGCCGTATATAGCAAAGATCAGTTAAAAAATCTTGCGGATATAGCTGCGAAACACAATATTCTTATAATTTCAGATGAAATTTATAATGAGTTTGTTTACGGGGAAGATTCTATTTCAATTGCAGAAATCTATGAAAACACATTGGTGCTGAATGGATTTTCAAAGACCTATGCTATGACAGGATGGAGACTTGGCTGGGCTGGGGGTCCGAAATGGCTGATTGATGAGATGATTAAATTGCAGCAGTATACTTTTGTTTGTGCCCCTTCAATTGTTCAATATAGTGGGCTTAAAGCCATGGATTATAATACAGCTCACTTAATAGATTCATATAAAGAGAAAAGAGATTTGATGTATAATGGCTTAAAGGATTATTTTGAGATATTAAAACCGGAAGGCGCATTTTATATGTTTGTAAAGATTCCAAATGGGGTGACTGATGAAAAATTTATTAACGAAGCTGTGAAGAACAATTTATTAGTCATACCAGGAAGTGTGTTTTCAGAAAGAAATACCCATTTTCGCATCTGTTATGCTGCAGAGAATAAAGTGCTCTATAAAGGTATAGAGATTCTTCAAAACTTATCAAGGAAGCAATATGTCTAATTTATCCGCAATAATTTTAACCCATAATTCATCCGACACATTAGAGAAATGTCTTGAAAGCATTAAATGGATAACCGACATAGTTATAGTAGATTCCGGAAGCACAGACAGAACAATTGAAATAGCTAAAACGTATACTGACAGAGTATATTATAACAAGTACGTAAACTATGGAAGACAACTGAATTGGGCACTGAAGAAGATAGCGAATGACTGGATATTGGTGGTTGACTCTGACGAAGCAGTAACAACTGAGTTATCCAGGAATATAGAAAAGCTTATAAAAAGCAGGCCTGCTCTGAATGGCTATTACATAACTCGCAAGAATTATTTTTTAGGAAAACCAGTTAACTATTGTGGATGGTATCCTGATTATGTCTTGCGACTATTTCAGTGTGAGAAAGCAGTATACAAAGATAGAGAATTAGGTTCAAGCGTTGAGTTGAAGGGGAAAAAAGGCTATTTGTGCGGAGATCTGATTCATCAGCCATATCGTAATCTGGAACATTATTTCCAGAAGTTTAATAAATATACTGATTTGGCTGCTAAAGAGATATTAAAGAGGAAACATAGGATAGGAATATTTCATTTAGTTCTATGGCCTTTTGGTAAGTTCTTCAAAATGTATATTCTTAAAATGGGTTTTTTGGACGGAGCGGTGGGAATAGTAGTGTGCACATTAGGCGCTTTTTATACGTTCTCTAAATATGCAAAGGCGTGGGAAAGAAAGTGCCAGAGATAAATACCATGCAAGTTAAAAAAATTGTTATCAGAGGTGTTAACTGGATAGGTGATGCTATTATGACTACGCCGGCAATCACACAACTGGCAGAGAATTTCCCAGATACAAAAATTACCATTGTTGTAAAAGAATGGGTTAAAGATGTATTTATTGGCAATCCATTTATTGACGATATTATTGTTTGCAATCCAAAGAACCTGATCGGATACATTAGATTGATTAAGAAGTTAAGAAAGGAAAAATTTGATATAGGAATAGTGTTCCCTAATTCTTTTAGTTCAGCACTATTTTTATTTCTACTTGGCGCAAAATATAGAGCGGGATATAAGACGGATTGTAGAAGCATGCTTTTAAACATAAAGACTCCACGCACACCAGATTTGGAGTTTGAAAAGCTCAGGATAGATTATTTTTTAAATATAGCTAATTTAATAGGCAAAAAGCAAGCAGATAGAGGACTAGTTCTAAATGTTTCAAAAGAGTCGGAAATCTTTGTGGAAAATTTTCTTAAGGAAAATAAGATAGATGAAACAGATACAATAATAGGATTTAATCCTGGAGCTGCGTATGGGAAAGCAAAGTGCTGGCCTGCTAAAAAATACGCAGAATTAGGTCTCAGATTGATTAGTGCTTATAACGTAAAATTAGTTTTGTTTGGCGGTTTCCATGATCAAAATGTTGTAAATGTACTGGCGAAAGGATTGAGAAACAAATGCGCTATAGCAGCTGGAAAAACAACTCTTCAGGATAGCATAGGTCTTGTTAATAAATGCAGATTATTTATAACAGGAGATACAGGGCCTCTGTATATTGCATCTGCGTTAAGAGTTCCAACAATGGCAATCTTTGGTCCGACGAATCCGGATACAGTTGCAGTTCCATCTGAAAAATTACAGATAATATATAAGAGAGTTAGCTGCTCACCGTGCTTTCTTCGAGAATGTCCAAATGACCACAGATGTATGGAAGAGGTGAGTGTGGAAGAAGTGTTTGCTGAGATTTCAAGAATGATGGAGAAGTTTGCATAATGAAAAGTCTATTCTTTGCAGTAAATTTTTTAACTATCCTTCCATTTGAGAAATTCTCAAGAAGTATTAAAGAAGAGAAAATAAAGGACTCCGTCCTGTTTTTCCCTGTTGTTGGCATACTTCTTGGATTAATGCTTTCAATCATCTACTTAATTCTTGGGAATATGTTCTCTCCACTCGTGTTGAGTGCGTTTATTGTAACATTCCTTGCAATACTAACAGGAGGACTGCATCTGGACGGATTTATAGATTCTGTAGACGGCTTATTTGGCGGCAAGAATAAAGATGATATTCTGAGGATAATGAAGGATCACAATGTAGGCGCGTTCGGCGTTATTGGAGTAGTATGCTTATTAATGCTAAAATTTGTGCTTATAGGTTCTCTTTCTAAAGATATATTTGCGAAAACAATATTCATAATGCCTGTTCTTTCCAGGAGTAGCATGAGTTTTATTTTATTATTAACTCCAAGTTCAAAGAATAATGGGTTAGGAAGCATTTTTGCAGGAGAAAGGAAGGCGGTGTATTGGTTAATTCCTGTACTTATTCCCTACATTCTTGCAATCTTGCTGTTCGGAGTAAAAGGGAATTTTCTTATTTTTTCTATTTTATTGTTTGCACTTATTGTACGAGGATATTTTTTAAGGAAGATAGGCGGTATTACAGGAGATACTCTTGGCATGTTGAATGAATTAGTGGAGGTGTTTGTTCTGTTTTGTGTGCAGGGATTTGTATGAGCATATTAGTAGTAGGTTCTGTGGCTTTGGATTCCGTCAGGACTCCGTTTAAGGAGGCGAAGGATGTTCTAGGCGGCTCGGCATCTTATTTTGCGTATGCAGCAAGCTATTTTGGAGAAGTCAGTTTAGTAGCAGCGGTAGGAGGGGACTTTCCGCAGAAGTATGTGAATCTGTTTGCAAAAAAGGGGATAGATGTTACTGGATTGAAAAAAAATGATGGAAAAACATTCAGATGGTCTGGAGTTTATAGGGAGGATATTAATCAAAGGGAAACATTATCTGTGAATCTGGGCGTTTTAGAAGACTTCTGTCCTGAACTTTCAGATAGACACAAGAAATCAGAATATATTTTTCTCGCAAATATTGATCCTGAACTTCAGCTCCATATCTTAAATCAGATTGAAAATCCGAAACTAGTTGTCTGCGATACAATGGATATTTGGATAGAGAATAAAAAAAGCGAACTTCTGGAGGTATTTAAGCGGGCAGATGTAGTTCTGCTGAACGATAGTGAGGCAAGACAGCTGGCTAAAGAATCTAATTTTGTGAAAGCAGCTGATAAAATATTAAAGTTAGGTGCAAGATATGTGGTGATAAAAAAGGGGAAACATGGAGTGATGCTCTTTACGGAAGATGCATGTTTTTCTTTGCCAGCATATCCAGTGAGGGATGTACTTGATCCTACAGGCGCAGGAGACAGTTTTGGAGGCGGATTCTTAGGCTATGTTTCTAAAAAGAATGATACAAGTTGCAATGCCATTCGTAACGCCCTGGTTTATGGAACAATAATGGCCTCTTTCACTGTGGAGGATTTTAGCCTTAACAGGTTAATAACTCTTAAAGAACATGAAATAGAAAAGCGTATCAAGGAGTTCAGGAAGATACTAGAGACAGAGAATTTGACACAGTCTTTTGGCTGTGTATAATAAAAGCATTAAATTCGAAGCACGAAGCACGAAATACGAAACAATATCAAATGACCAAAATAGTGTTTTGAGTTTTGAAAATTAGAATTTAGAATTTGTTTTGGATTTAGATATTCGGATTTTGGAATTTAAGGCCGCGGGTGTAGTTCAGTGGTAGAACTTTAGCCTTCCAAGCTAATAGCGTGGGTCCGATTCCCATCACCCGCTCCGGTCGGTCGCTTGTTGTTCTTGACAATATGAGATGACAATGATAAACTCCTGCTAAAAATATGGATACTGTATGCTTAAGACTAAAAGTGGAATAGGGCTCGATATTGGAAGTAATTCCGTTAAGATTGTAGAGCTTGTAAAAGCTTCTCAAGGAATAGAGCTTAAGAATGCAAACATTGTTAGTATAAAGACAAAGGATGGAAGGCCAAAAGAGGAAAATATACTCTCAGCACTTACAGAGGCAATCGCTCCTTTCGAAAAACTTTCAAAATCTCAGCTAGTAGTATCTATGCCCGGACGTTCTGTTATTGTCAGACATTTTAAAGTTCCATCCGTAGGAGCAAGTAGGATAAGGCAGATCATAAAGTATGAAGCTCAACAACAAGTTCCCTTCCCATTAGAAGAGGTTATTTGGGACTATCAGATTTTAGAAGATGATGATAAAGCAGCCCAAGAAATAAATATTGCTTTAGTTGCTGTAAAATCAGGGCTGATTAATGATCTTCTAGCCAGAATTTCCGGACTAGGAATTGCAGCGGATCTAGTTGAAGCTACTTCATTTGCAGTATTCAATTGTGCTAAATTTAATGATGTGTTAGATAACGGACCGATTGTGCTAATAGATATAGGAGCAACATCAGCGGATATTAGTGTTACAAAGGGGAAGCAATTAGTTTTTGCTAGATCAATACATATTGCAGGAAATGACATTACTAAAGCAATTCAAAAGGAGCAGAGCATAGGGTTTGAAGATGCCGAAAAGGTCAAGTTTAAAAAAGAAGACCTTAATGCGACTGTGTCTGTTTTAGAAACCTTGAGTAGTGAGATACATCGGTCAATTAGTTTTTATATGTCTCAGATGGATAGAAAATCGGAATTTAGGAAAGTTGTTTTAACTGGACAGACTTTTAATTTAAAAGAGATTGCAGCGTTTCTATCTAATAATCTCAAAATGGAAGTAGTCGGACTAAATCCTTTTTCAAATATTCTGATTAGTAGTAAGAGAGTACTTGATATTGTTGATCAAAACCCCAATGCTTGGAGCGTTGCTATTGGATCTGCGTTAACAGCACTTGGTGAATCTGATACAAAAGCAAATCTTCTTCCTCCAGAACTAATTACAGAGAAGAAACTTAAGAAGAAAAAAGTACCATTAATTATGTCAGCGGTTTTGCTAATATTAATCTTTATAACCGTGCATATATTTACACTCCAGAGTTATACGATTAAGGACTCCAAGCTTCAGAGGATAGATGATATATTGAAGAAATACGACTTTTTTATCCCGAGAATAAATGAGTTAAAGGAGGAGAGAACAAAGATAAAACAAAGATTAAATGTTTCTAAGTCTGTAATTTTAAAAAGAGATTTATGGACTAGAACACTAATGGAAATAAGCAGACTTATCTCTTCTAACATTGTTATTTCACAATTTTCTTCTACTGCGAAAAAGGGAAGCAATGCTCTGTCAGTAGTCGGAGTAGCCGGCTCATACCCTGCTATAGATGATTTTATTTCTCGATTGAAATTTTCGCCATATTTTGAAGATGTTAAATTGATCAATTACAAAGAGACTAAGGTTAAGGATGGGGCTGAGACGGGTGAACTAATTAAAGTCCAATTCGAATTAAATCTTGTGTTAAAGAAGGAATAAAAGATTGAGACGTGTTTCTGAAAAGTATGTACTGATAGGAATAGGTGTAATTACACTGGTTATTCTTGGTGTGTTGTATTTTACATTAGCTGGGCCTATACGAAAAAAGGAGCATATTGTGGAGCGTCAATATACTTCCAAATCTTCCAAGCTGAGGGAGTATTTGTCTGGAAGCGAAGGACCTCCGTCTAAAAGGATTATCGAGGTATTGGAGGAGGGGAATAAGAGGTTAGAAAAAGAATATGAATTGGTAAAGAAACGGCTGACTTTTGAACAAAGCAATCAGATACCAACATCGGGAAACCCTGTGCTTTTTTTCCAGCAGAGACTGTTAACTGTAAGAGGAGAGATGCTTAAGCTCTCCAATAAATCAGGTGTAGAGATTCCTCCATCATTGGGATTCTCAGATGCAATGCCTGATGGGAAACAGGTTCCTGCTTTATTAAGGCAGCTTAAAGTTGTACAGGATATTCTTAAACTGGGTATCAACAGCAACTTACTCTCGATTAGTAGCTTAGCATTTGATGAGATTTCCGATAAATCTTATTTTGAAGAAATTCCTATAAAGCTTACTGTGACTGGCAATCTCATGGTGACTGCTCAGTTTTTATATAACGTGCAAAATGCTTCTGAATTGTATGTTATAGAGAAAATCTCTATAACTTCAAATGAAGCAAATATACTTTCGCTTGAATTGTTGATAAATACAATTGTTTGGATTTAAACCCACGATTTTTAAACCCACGATTTAAATCGTGGGTTTAGAGATGTTGGAAAGATGTGGAGGAAAGAAGTGACAGCGCTATTAATTCGAGTTTTAGCTATTCTCAAGGACAATTTTGAAAGAGTGATTTTTTGGCTTATTCTGGCTGTTTTTCTCTTTATTTCTGTCAGGCTGGGCATGCAGTGGGGTCATAATAAAGAAATAGGCATATCTTTGGAGGCTGAATTTGGGTTGGAACAAAGATATAATCCAGCCGTCTTGAATAAGGATATTCCAAAAGAGGAAGCTTTAGATGCTTCTGCCGGGCTTTTTACCAAAAAGCCTATTCTATACTATCGTGATTTTTATAAACGTAACGCCTTTTCTCCTGTGCCGGGGCTTAAGATTAAAGAAGAGCCAGTAATAGAAAAGAAAATGGAAAAGAAAATAAAACCGGCAGTAGAGTATGAGTATATCGGTGTTATTGATATTGGAGGACGATTGGTTGCAACGATAAGGAATAAAAGCACAGGAGAAGGATTTTATGTGGAGAAAGGTGAACTTGTTGAAAATCTTAAAGTTCTTGACATAACAAAAACTTACATGCTACTATTCGACGAAAATAAGAAGAAGGACATAAAAATAGAAATTGGGAAGTAGTTTATCTTTGGGGGTTTAATGATGAAAAAATGTAGTTTAAGCGTAGTTTTGCTGGCTTTTTCTTTCCTAACTGTTCACTTTACGTGTCCAGAAGCATTTAATTTTTTCCCTCAGATTTCCTCAGCATTTTCCAGTCAAGTCGCTTATGCTGATACAGCTTTGTCAGAAAGTGATCAGGGGAAAGCAAATGAATATTATAAATTAGCCGGGCAGTATTATAAGCGAGGAGACTACGAAAGAGCAATTATCGAGTGTCAGAAAGTGCTCGAGATTGACCAGTATAACGCAGGTGCTCACCGTCTTCTTAAGAAGGCGCAAGTTTGTATGCAAAAGAAAAGGGATAAAGAACTAGAGGAACAGCGTGAGAAAGAGGAGCTGGCGAGAAAACAAGCTGAGAAGCTAAAACAGAAAAAGCTGGACGAATTGTTTGGTGTTGCAAAGAGTCTGTATTCAGACGAGAGATATGATGAGGCAATAGCGCAATGCAATGAAATTCTCAAAATTGACTCAGATAGCAGGTCTGCGCATAAACTAATTACAAAATCAGAAGAGAGAACTCAAATTGCCAGAGAAAGGGAATTAGCTAACAAGGGAAAACTTGCTGAGCAGGCGCGCTTAGAAGCGCAGAAGCAGGCAGAAAAAGAGAGCAAGTTAAAGGAAGAAGCGCTAGAAGAACAGCGTAGAAATGAAGCGAGGATAGAGAAAGAAGCGCAGGAGCAGGCAAAGCTTAAGGAAAAGGAAGAGGTAAAGAAATTAGCAAGGATGCAAAAAGCAGAAGCAAAAGCACAAATTGCCAAAGAAAAGGAGTTAGCTGAGAAGGAAAAGCGTGCCGAAAAAGCGCGTTTAGATGAGCAAAGGCAGGCAGAGAAAGAGAACAAGTTAAAGGAAGAAGCAGAGGAATTAGCAAGACAAAAAGAGGCAGAAGAAAAATCAGCAGCCGAGACATCAAAACTTGCAAAACAAAAAGCAGAGGAGGATACAGAGAAAGAGGCGGATTTAATAGCGCTTCAAAAAAAGAAGATAGAAGAGCGCAGGCAGATTGAAAGGGATGAATTAGAGAGTAAGATAGAAACACGTTACAGGAATGGCAAAAAATTATACCGTAATGACGAATATTCTGATGCAATTAAAGAATTCAATGCTGTTTTGAGTCTTGATTCTGCGCATGAAGGGGCAAAGGAATACTTGAAAGCCTCAGAGGAGTCGCTTAAAGAGCAGAATGAAAGGGAATCTGCTCAGCAGGCAAAGACTGCAAAAAAGCAGATAGAGAGAAAAGAGGTCTTAAAAAAGAGGGATATACAGGATAGGATTACGGATGCCAAGATAAAGGCAGACGCAGGAGAGTATGATGAAGCAATTAAAATACTTGAAGAGATTCTCTCTGATGTTTTAGATGAAAATATTCGCAGAAGTGTAGAGCTTCTAATATCAAAGGCCAGGACAGAGAAGACTGTTAAGGAAGAGAAGATTGCTGAAAAGCGACTTCGGACTATTTCTGACGAGCGGATGTTAGAGGTCACTAAAGCGCAGTTGCCACCGGCTGAGGCGAGAAGGATAAAAGAATTAGAACGCAAGAAAGAAAGGGCAGGAGCAGCTATAGAATTAAAAGATAAGGCAAGCAGCATTAAGGTCCCGCTTGTAAAGTATACAGGTACGGATTTAAGAGATGTAGTACTATTCTTAATAAAGCAGACTGGCATCAATATTGTTGTTGACGAAGCAATATTTTCTGGCGAAGCGTCTGCTCAGGCGGCTCCTGCAGCAGAACAGGCTGAGGGCTGGGCAGGAGAGACAGCAGCAGTTGCTCAGCAGCCAACAGGTCCTGTAAATACAAAGGTAACATGTTTTCTGCAGGATATGACTCTCTTAAGCGTGCTTGAAGCAATACTAAGGCCTAAGGGATTGGATTATAAATTTACAAAGGAGTATATATGGGTCTCTACCAGAGACAGGATTCTAACTCAGCCTCTTGAAGATTTGGAAACAAGAGTCTACACCTTGGAGTACGGGGCCTCAATGAATATAGTGCGTTTAGAAGATTCAGGTTTTAAGACTACGGCTGAGGATCAGGCAACTGGATTGGGAACAGCAGGGGAAGAGACTGGCGGAGAGGCTGGTGCAGTAAGCGGCGAAAGCATAAAAGCGCTTTTAGAAGCACTAGTTCCTCAGCCAACAGGCGCTAGCATCACTGTACAGAGCGAACTCAATAAGCTGTTTGTTAAGAACACTCCTGAGAATCTGGATAAAACAGAGAAGATATTAGCTGAGCTCAGAACGCCCGTTCAGGTCTCCATAGAGGCAAGATATGTTTATGTAAGATTGGTGGAAGGGGAGGAAATAGGTGTTGGATTTTCAGATATTTCAAGAACATGGAATGAAGACGCAGAAGGGCAGCACACACAGACTCATACTGTAACAGGAGATCTTCTTTCTGGTATTACAGGTCTTTCAACTGCTGGATTCTCTTTACAAAACGTAGCTGTTTTAAATAGATTACAGTTCACAGCTTATCTAAGAGCGGTCCAGTCCAGAGTAGATACCAATACTCTTTCAGCTCCAAAGCTGACAGTGCTTAATAATAAGCCTGGAATCGTCAAGTTTATTACTACAATAAGTTATGTAGATACTGTAACAAGCAGTAGTACAACTACGGATGGAGTAACTACTACGAGTTATGATTATACATTCACGGATAAGGATGTTGGTATGATACTAAATGTTACGCCGCAGGTGAATGAAGCCACAAATTGTGTTACATTATTTCTGCAGCCTGTGGTTAGCAATGTTGACAGTTGGACAAATTATACAATTTCGACAGTAGGAACAACAGCTTATACTCTTGCTAGACCTAATTTTTACAGCAAGGACATAGAGACATATGTAACTGTTCATGACGGCGATACAGTGGTTCTTGGCGGTTTTATGGAAGATACAAAGGGGAAAACTGTGTATAAAGTGCCTTTTCTTTCGGATATTCCTCTACTGGGTAAATTGTTTCAGTACAAATCCGGGTCTGGTGATAAGCAAAAACTATTGATATTTGTAACAGTGAATATATTAGATGCCAGCGGAAATGCGCGGATTGCCTCACAAGACACACTATAAAGAAAATTCTTAATTTTTAATTTCTAATTTTCAATCAATTATTAGTTCTTTAATTCTTAATTGTAACCATAATAAAGATAGATATCTGAAAAACACATGTCATTGCGAAGGACAAAGTCCTGAAGCAATCTCGTTTTAGATTTATGCAACGGAGTTCACTGAATATTTACTAGCAATGAGTCAAAAAAAATCGTTATATCTTATAGATGGTAATTCATACGCTTACAGGGCTTTTTACGCTATAAAGGAACTAAAGACGAAGGAAGGGCTTCCGACAAACGCTGTGTATGGATTCACTGTAAGTCTTACAAAAATATTGCGCATTAAGAAACCGGATTATATTGGAGTAGTTTTTGATCTGCCGGAGCCTACTTTCAGGCACAAGGAATTTGCTTCTTATAAAGCGAATCGTCCTAAAATGCCGGATGATCTAATTATCCAGTTTCCAATACTTAAAGAGGTAATACGTGCTTTTAATATTCCTATCTTTGAGCTGGGAGGATATGAGGCAGATGATATTCTTGCCACACTTGCCAAAGAGGGAGAGAAGAATGAATTTGATGTGTTTATTATGAGTCCCGATAAAGACCTTCTGCAGATTGTAACTGACAATATCAGGATTATACGCTCTGTTAAAGAAGGAGCTGTTTTTGATAAGAACAAGGTTCGCGAAAAATATGGTGTTGAGCCTGAAAAGCTTGTTGATATTGCAGCTCTTGGAGGGGACAGCTCTGATAATATTCCTGGAGTTATGGGGATTGGAGAAAAAACAGCAACAAAACTGGTTAAACAGTTCGGTGACCTAGAAGGGGTTTTGGAAAATATAGACAAAATACCAAGTGAAAAGATTAGGAAAAATTTGAGCCAGTTCTCTCATCAAGCAGAATTAAGTAAAAGATTGGTTTGCCTTAGGGCAGATGTTCCTATCAAAATATGCTGGGAGGATTGTGGTTCGAAAGTTTTTAGGGAAGATTTTGACAGGAGTAAAGTTAACAGGCTTTTTGCAGAGTTGGGGTTTAATAAACTGATTTTGACGTAAAAAAAGCAGTATTAAGTGATAAAGAAATGATAATTGGGCTAACGGGGGGAATTGCTTCGGGGAAAGATACAGTAGCTGTAATGTTTGCTGATCTTGGCGCAGAGATAATAGATGCAGACAAAATTGCAAATAATTTAATAAAGGCTAGGATTAATAGGAATAATGTTCCTGCAAGAATAGTTGGCTTCTTTGGCAAGGATATTCTTAATAACTCTGGAATGATTGATAAAAAAAGGTTAGCAGATATTGTTTTTAAAGATAGAAAGAAGCTTGAGAGTCTTAATCGCATAATGCACCCGGAAATTATTAAGATTATAAAAGAACAAATAACTTCACAGATTGCTTCTGTAATTATTGTTAATGCGCCTCTTATTGTAGAAGCAGAAGCTGTCTCGCTTGTTGATAAGTTAGTAGTAGTTTCTGTAAGTATGGAGAATCAGATAGCAAGATTGAGAGCAAGATCATCTTTAACCAAGGAAGAAGCTTGCCGAAGAATAAATGCGCAGTTGCCAATAAAAAAAAAGGAAAAAATTGCCAATTTTGTAATTGACAATAATGATGGATTAGAAAAAACAGAAAAACAAGTCAAAAAAATATGGAAGGAGTTATGCACATGAATAAACGTTTAAATGTTATAGAACTTAAAAAGATGAGTGTTGAAAAAGTTCAGAAAATAGCCGAAGAACTTAAAATTAAAGATTATACTAGTTTGCCTGAACAGGAACTGGTTTTAAAGGTTACTAGAGAACATGCAAAAATGGGTGGGCACATTCACGGAGAAGGGGTTCTTGAGGTATTAAATGAAGGATTTGGGTTCTTGAGGTCATCAGACTACAATTATCTTCCATGTCCTGATGATATTTATATCTCTCCATCGCAAATACGCCGTTTTAGCCTTCATACAGGCGATTTGATATTAGGAGAGATCAGACCGCCAAAGGAAGGCGAAAAATATTTTGCTTTACTTAAGATAGAAAAAGTAAATTCTGACGACCCGGAGATTGCAAGAAAAAAGATTAAATTTGATCGTCTTACCCCGATTTTCCCGCAGCCGAGAATTGTACTTGAGACAGAACCTGATGAAATATCTATGCGGGTCATGGATATTCTAGTTCCTATAGGAAAAGGGCAAAGAGGATTAATAGTATCTCCTCCAAGAGCAGGGAAGACTGTGCTTCTCAAAAAAATAGCCAACAGTATATCAAAGAATCATCCGGAAGTGGTTTTAATAGTATTGTTAATAGATGAACGACCTGAGGAGGTTACAGACATGCAGCGTTCTGTTAATGGGGAGGTAATAAGTTCAACCTTTGACGAACCCCCAGAGCGTCATGTGCAAGTGGCTGAAATGGTGATTGAAAAAGCAAAAAGATTAGTTGAGTGCAAAAAAGATGTAGTTATATTGCTTGACAGTATTACAAGACTTGCCAGAGCATATAATGTGCTGGTGCCGCATAGCGGAAAAATTCTCTCAGGAGGCGTGGATTCTAATGCTCTTCATAAACCAAAGCGATTTTTTGCAGCTGCTAGACGCATAGAAGAAGGAGGAAGCCTTTCAATAATAGCAACAGCGCTGATTGATACAGGCAGCAGGATGGATGATGTGATTTTTGAGGAATTTAAAGCAACGGGAAATATGGAAATTCATCTGGATCGGCGGCTTGTGGATAAAAGAGTTTTTCCTGCTATTGATATGGAACGTTCAGGAACAAGGAAGGAAGATCTCTTAATAGATCAAAAAGACTTAAACAAGATTTGGCTATTACGCAAGGTGTTGATTTCAATGGGTGTAACAGAAAGAATAGAATTCTTAATTGAGAAATTGAAGAAGACCAAAACAAATAGAAAGTTTATGGAAACCATGAATCAGGTGGAGGTATAAATTAAAAATTAAAAATTCAAAATTAAAAA
Source organism: bacterium (assembly GCA_018812485.1). Classification (NCBI taxonomy): domain Bacteria; species bacterium. The sequence continues at coordinate 33,599 of JAHJDO010000011.1, forward strand.
TTATCCTTGCCCTACTTCTCATATATCTAATCTCTGTATTTATAAGATTCCAGATACTCGACCACAGAGCAGAGGCTTATGGTTTTCTCCCTTTTTCTAACGAATCCGCTCCTCATTTTATCTATACCAAAATCATTGTTGAGACAGGTAACCTGCCCGTTATAGACAATAAAATTCAATATCCAGAAAACATTAATATTCGAAAGAAAGTTTTTGTTTTTATGGAATATTTCTATGGGTATCTGTATAGAATTTCAACATTTCTGGGCAAATTTCAACTAACTAGTTTTATAAGACACATTATTCCTTTACTTTTTTCATTGAGTATAATTGCGGTTTTTATATTGGCATATAATGTCTCTAAAAATCGGGTTGCAGCTTTAATTTCCTCAGCATATTATGGTGTGATGCTTCCTTCTGTGCTGGAAACTACAGGAGAAATTTTCCTGAAACAGACTTTTACTTTACCGCTTATATTCCTTAATTTAAGTTTACTGTTTTTTATTTCAAATCAGTATAGATACAAAACAAGGCTGATTTTATCAATTCTGGCTGGACTATTGCTTTATATTGCTGTTATATCATGGGATCTTACCCAACTCTATTTGGGGATTTTATTTGGGTCAGTAGCGTTTTTAATTATATACAGTAAGAGCAGCTCAAATTATTTAGAATTTGTTTTTATAGGTCTTTTATTTATGATGTTTGCAGGTTTTACCAACCTTAGGCTTAGAGAGATAGGATTTCTCTACAGTCATGGGATGCTTTTTGGATATTCTATAACTGCAATTGCTGTAGTGATGAAATTGAAGAGATTAAACAAATTAAAAATATTATTATTACTTCTTAGTGTATTTGCTTCTTTAGAGGTTATTAATTCTCTTGTGCCAAAAAATCAGTTTAGCACGTACTCTCATATAACGTCTCTATTTCTCTACAAACTCAGGTTCTTAGGAGTAAAACCAGATAATCCAGCTCTTTTGCCTTTTGATATAAACTTCATGTGGTTACCTGCTGATGTTACGCCTTCGCTTATAGAGATAGTAACTTTTTTTAGCTCAACTCTTTTTATTGGAATTACAGCTTTTATTTTGTTTTTCAAAGTATGCAGGAGGCGAAACTCTCTAAAAGAAGACATTCTTCTGGTATCTTTAACTTTTTTATTTCTGATTTTCTATCTTCTTTTTGCAAGAATGAGTGTATTTCTAATCTTCTTCCTATGTTGTTCTATCTCCCTTATATATAAATACATACCCCAATTCAAAATTAAAAATTCAAAATTAAAAATTCAAGTGCTGGTTACAGCTTTACTTCTAATGTTCCTGCCTTTTGAATATATAAAGACAGCCCATATTTGCAAAAAACTTGGATTTATTGAACATCCTTCGTCCATAATGGATGTATGTAAATGGCTTAAAGAGAACACTCCTGAAAATAGTCCTATTGCAACAAACTTTTCAGTAGCAGGATTTATAAGGTTGTATGCAGACAGACCTGTATTAATTCATGCAAAAGTAGAGTCGGATGATATAAGAAATAAAATAAAAAATTATATGTACTCAATGTTTTCAAGAGATGAAACTGAATTGTGGAGATTCTGTCAGGATAGGGACGCAAATTATCTTGTTTATACAATGGGGACTTATATTACTAGAGGAGTGTATTCATGGAGGTATATAACGGGCAATTTAAGATTTGATGAAGCAACAACTGCTTTTAAACTTGAATTCAAACCTGAAGAACTGAAAAAGTTCGAATTAAAGTATAAGAATAGGTATTATAAAGTTTATAAGATATTCTCAAGAGAGGAGATTGAAGAGGAGGGCAAAATAAGAAAAGCTATTGAAGCATTTAAAAAGGCGAGGATGCCTCGCTGAAAACAAATTTCTTGCAAGGTCTTCTAAATTGTGATATAAAATCCCGAGAAATAACCCGGCAAATAGAAAAGAGTGGGTGATACGTTTCCCGCTCTTTGTTATTAATAGAGGATTATCATGAATAAAGAAATTTTTGGAATTATAACAGCGCTTTGTAAAGAGAAAAATATAAAAGAAGATATTCTTGTAGAGGCTGTCGAGACGGCTTTATTATCAGCTGCGCAAAAAAAATTGGGAGACTCTATAGACCTTAAGGTGTCTATTGGTGGAGATAGGAAAGAGATTTGTGTTTTTTTGAGAAAAAAAGTTGTACGTAGTGTAGTAGATCCACATAAGGAAATTGGCATTAAAGAGGCAAAAAAGATAGATGAAAGCTTAAAAGTCGGCAGCATATATGTCGAGGAGATAACACCTCATGATTTTGGTAGAATAGCCGCCCAGACCGCAAAGCAGGTAATAATGCAAAAGATAAGAGATGTAGAAAATGACAATCTGTATGAAAAGTTTAGAGAGAGACAGGGCACTTTAATTAATGGAGTTGTGTATAGATTTGACTATGGAGATGTGATAATTGACCTCGGCGATGCTGAAGCTCGGATGCCGTATAGGGAGCGTTTGCAGAATGAGAGATACAGACAGGGTGATAGAATACGGGCATATATTTTAGAGGTAACAGATACCGGTAGCAAAGTTAAGATAATTGTTTCCAGAACGCATCCAGATTTTGTGAGACGATTGCTTGAGTTAGAAGTTCCTGAAATTGCTCAAAGTATAGTTGAAATAAAAGCTATTGCAAGAGAAGCAGGAGATAGAACGAAAATAGCTGTTTGCAGCAACAAAGAAAATGTTGATTGTGTCGGAGCGTGTGTCGGGATAAAAGGGACCAGGATAAAGGCAGTTATTGAGGAACTTGCTGGTGAGAGGATTGATGTTATTGAATGGGATAAAGATCTTAAAACCTTTATTAGAAAAGCATTAGCCCCAGCTGAAATAAAAAGTGTGAAATTGGATGCGGAAAATAAAGCAGCAACTGTACTAGTTGAACAGGATCAACTTGCTATTGCAATTGGCAAAAAAGGGCAGAATGTGAAGTTAACGTCACGGTTAGTTGATTGCAGGATTGATATCGTTGCTGATGAAAAGAAAGATGAAAGAGAAAAAATTGACATACCGGGCATTGGTAATGGAATAATAGGCATTTTAGAAACTCATGGATATGATACAATGAACAAGATTAGTAAGATATCAGTAAAGGATTTACTTAAATTGCCTGGTATTGGAATAAAAACAGCTGCAAAGATAAAAATGCTTAAAACTTAGGCTTATGAAAAAATGAAAGTACACAAATTAGCGAAAAAAGTTGGTCTGCCAAGTAAAGAGGTCATAAAAGAGCTGAAAAAGTTAGGGGTTAGTGTAAAAACCCATATGAGTGATATAGAGGATGACGCATGTAACCTTTTTGTTGAGATGTTAAGAGAAGAAGGGAAGCTCAAAGAACAGAAAACTGTAAAGAAAGAGAAATCTTCGTTGGATTACTCGTCGGATGGTCTTTCAATACCTTCGGGTATCACTGTTGGACAGCTCGCAACAATGATTAATGTAAATGCAACTGCACTAATTAAGAAGTTAATCGAAAGAGGCATTTTTGCTAATGTTAATCAGATGCTCAATCCTGAACTTGCTGTTGAAGTTGCTATAGAGTTAGGTTACGATCCCAATCTAATTAGAGTTGATGATGAAAAAGATATTATTGTCAGGGCAAAAACAAAAACTAAGGGATCCCTCTCAAGAGCTCCTATTGTAACAGTAATGGGTCATGTGGACCACGGGAAAACATGTCTCTTAGATGCTATTAGACATGCAGATGTTGCTGGTAGTGAAAAAGGAAGCATTACACAGCATATAGGGGCATACAAAGTAAATGTTAACAAAAGAGATGTCGTTTTTATTGACACTCCTGGGCACGAAGCATTCACCTCTATGAGAGCTAGAGGTGCACACGTTACAGATATAGTGGTATTAGTTGTGGCAGCAGATGATGGTATTATGCCGCAAACAATAGAGGCTATTAATCATGCAAAGGCGGCTAATGTGCCAGTTGTAGTAGCAATTAATAAGATTGATAAGCCGGATGCAGATGTAGAGCGAGTGAAACAGCAATTGTCAGAGCAAGACTTGACCCCTGAAGAATGGGGAGGGAAAACTGTATGCGTAGAAGTGTCAGCTATTAAGAAGCAGGGATTGGATAATTTATTGGAAATGCTGCTCCTGGAGGCTGATATGCTGGAGCTGACTGTAGACACCTCTTCTCCGGCAAAGGGCACAGTCATAGAATCTAGAATAGATAAAGGCAAAGGGCATGTAGCTACAGTTATTATACAAGAGGGAACTTTACGAATGGGAGATGCTTTTATTTCCGGGATATGTTGTGGTAAGGTGCGAGCTTTAATAAATGATGAAGGCAAAAGAGTGTATGAAGCAGGTCCGTCTACTCCCGTAGAAATACTTGGTTTTTCAGAAGCTCCAGAAATAGGTGAAGGGTTTTTAGCAGTAGAGTCTGAAAAAGTTGCCAAAGAAATAAGTTTGAGGTTAGAAGCTGGAAAGCATGGTAAAAGAGGTAATACTACTGATTTTAGTGGTTTGGTTCTAGACATTAAAGATAGCGGGATAAAAGTAGTTTCTCTTATAGTTAAAGGAGATGTTAGAGGATCCATTGAGCCATTATGTAACTCATTAGAGGTTCTGAGCCTAAAAAAAGTCAAGGTAAATGTTATTCATAGCGGAATCGGAAATATTAACGAATCGGATGTTTTACTGGCATCTTCTTCTGGCGCAATAATACTGGGTTTTGGCGTTCATGCAGAATCAGGAGCGTTAGATATTGCAGAAAAAAATGATGTATCTATAAGATATTATAGCATTATATATGAAGCTATTGATAATATTAAAAAACTGGTTGAAGGGTTGATTGAGCCTGAATATAAAAAAGTTTTAATAGGAAAAGCAGAGGTGCGTCAGATTTTTAAGATTTCAAAAACTACGTTAATTTGTGGGTCGTATGTTTTAGAAGGGAAGATCAGGAGAGATTGCGTAGCTACTTTAACAAGAGAAGGCAAACCTGTTTATCAAGGCAAAATATCTTCTTTGCGTAGATTCAAGAATGATGCAAAAGAAGTTAAAGCAGAGCTTGAATGTGGAATTGGGCTAGACAACTGCAAAGATGTTCAAGAAGGGGATATCATAGAAGCGCATGTCATGGAAAAGGAAAAGCTGAAATAATATAGAATTGGCTGAATTATTGTGTCAAAACGACGAACAGATCAAATAAATCAATCCTTAAAAAGAGAAATCAGCAGGATATTGCTTATAGATATGAATGATATAGCTGTAAAACTTGTTACAATCAATAGGGTTGAAGTAAGTTCTGATCTACACTATGCTAAGGTTTATCTAATTCCTTTTGGGGAAGATAAAAATAGAGTTATGAGACATATCCGGCAAGCTAGTGGATTTATCAGAACTCGTATTGCCAATAGTATGAATCTAAGGATTACTCCTGAGCTACACTTTATATATGATAAGGCTTTTGAAGACGGAATGCGTGTTCTAAAGAAGATAGATGAAATTTCTAAGCAAAAATGAGAAGATTATAAACAGGATTATCAGTCAAATAGACTGCCACAAAAAATTTCTTATTACCACTCATGTCTATCCTGACGGAGATGCAATTGGTTCCCAAATAGCTTTATATCTGCTTTTAAAGAGAATAGGAAAAGACGTTGAGCTAATTAATTCATTTCCCTTGCCAGCAAGATATAAGTTTCTTCCAAACAGCAGGTTAATTAAGCATAATGTAACCCTGCCGTATAGTGAAATAGCGTTCGTATTAGATGTTGGGAGCAAAGGCAGGCTGGGGAATATGAGAGACCATATAAATAATATAAAAACAGTAATAAATATAGATCATCATCTGAGTAATGATTGTTTTGGCATTATAAACTGGATAGATTCTCATATGAGTTCAGTTGGTGAACAAATTTTCCATCTTTATAAGTATATGAAATTAGAGATAAGGAAACCTGAGGCGGTTTGCCTATATACAGCTATTGTAACTGATACAGGGTCCTTTCAGTATTCTAATGCCAGCGCTGAGACGCATTTGGCAGTTTCTGAACTTCAAAAAACAGGCATTGACCATACTGAGATATGTAATCAAATATATCAGAACATTCCTGTAAGTAAACTTAAATTATTACAGCTTGCGTTGGAGACATTGAGTTTTGCGGCTAAAGGAAAGATAGGTTATATGTTTGTTACATCTGATATGTATGCAAAGGCATGTGCAAGAGAAGAGGACAGTGAGGAAATAGTTGAGTATGCGCGCAATGCGGAGGGAGTTGAGGTAGGTATTCTCTTCAAACAACATTCTCAGGAAAGTATAAAGATAAGCTTTCGCTCAAAAGGGAAAGTCAATGTTAATAAAATTGCATCGAAATTCGGAGGAGGCGGACACCACAATGCATCTGCATGCACAATTAGCGGAAAATTGAGCAGTGTATTAAAAAATGTTTTAAGAACTACAGTGTTAGAATTGAGAGTTTAATACTATGGACGACAGATCACAGACGACAGACCACGGTAAAAGACTATGGTCTATGGTCTATGGTCCATGGTCTGGTAGATATTGGCACGATTTTTTTTACAGAAATATAGTGTCTGATAATAGGAGGCATAGATTATTAAAACTGTGCCTTTTCTTTATTTCATTCTTAGTGACTATTAGCCAGAGTATACTGCTTTTTATGTATTCCATGAATCTTCTAAAGAAAAGGAAACTTTCTTCAAAAGTTATAAGTATCGGAGCTATAACATTGGGTGGAGCTGGTAAAACTCCTGTTGTAGAACTTCTAGTGAAAACGCTTATTAAAAAAGGGAAAAAAGTTGCAATATTGAGCAGAGGATACAGAAGAGTCGTAGAGAGTGATATAAAACTTGTTTCTAATGGCAAAGAGATTTTGTGTAATGTAGAAGAAGCAGGAGATGAGCCATATCTCCTAGCAAAAAACCTGAAAGACGCAGTCGTTTTTGCTGGTAAGAATAGATATGAAACGGGAAAAATCGCAGAAGAAAAGTTCAATGTAGATACAGTAGTTTTAGATGACGGCTTCCAACATTGGCGTTTACATAGAGACATAAATATAGTAGTTATAAATGCTTCCAGCCCTTTTGGTAATGGGTATGTTTTCCCAAGAGGGAATTTGCGTGAGCCATATAAGTGCTTAAAAAGAGCCGATTGCTTTATAATAACAAAGACTGATATGATTAAGGACGTAGGGATAATTAAGAAAAGGCTTCTTGATGTTAACAGTTCAGCACAAGTCATAACCACTATTCATAAGCCTGTATGTTTAAAGAATATTGCTGGAGAAGAACAGCTGGATATTGAATGTATAAAAGGGGAAAAGGTAATAGCGCTTTCAAGTCTTGGAGATCCAGTATCTTTTGAGAACACATTGGAACATGTTGGAGCCGAAATAGTAGCAAAGATTGGGTATCCTGATCATCATTGGTACTCAAAAGATGATATAGATAATATACAGGCAAGGCAAAAAGCGCTTAAGGCAAAATTTATCATTACTACACAAAAAGACGCTGTAAGGTTGCAAAGGTTGAATATTAGGAATCCTGAAATACTTGTTCTCAGAATTGAAGTAGAGATTATTTCAGGAAGCGATAGATTGGAGAAGTTGATTAATGCAATATAAACCTAAACTTTTAAGAATAATAACATGGCTGCCAGTCGGAGGAATAGAGAAAAGGCTGGTTAGAGTACTTTCTTTATTAAGGGATAAATATGATATAACGGTCTGCTGTATTCGAGATAAACAGGGAGCTTATGAGAATGATCTGGGAGATCTTGGAATAAGAGTGTGCAAGATACATATGAAGAGTAGATTGGATCCTGTGGGATTGTACAGGCTATACAAATTTATGAAGAATGAGAAATTTGACATAGTTCATACTCATATGTATCGGTCAAACACACCTGGCCGTATCGCTGCAAAATTTGCAGGCATACCAGCGATTATTGCCAATCTTCACAATATAGACACATGGAAAACAAGAAAACACTTTCTGATTGATAGGATGCTTTCAAGGTATACAGACAAGATAATAGCTGTTTCAGATGCCGTAAGAGAGTTTAACATTAAAAATTCAGGAATTGATCCAGATAAGTTTGTAACAATATATAATGGCATAGATATTGAAGAGTTTAATAAAGACTTTGGCTATCAGGTTAAGAAAGAGGAGCTTGGCATCGAGAAAGATGAGCTGTTAGTTGGGATTTTTGCACGTCTTTATCCACAAAAAGGGCATAAGTATTTTTTAGAAGCTGCGTCTAAAATCAATGGGATTATTGATAATGTAAAATTCATGATTGTTGGAGAAGGTCCGTTAGAATCCGAGCTCAAGGAACAGGCAATGCAGCTGGGGATAAGAGGAAGGGTAATCTTTACAGGACTTAGGCATGATATCCCTGACCTGCTTCATATCATAGATGTTTCTGTGCTTTCCTCTTTCGTAGAGGGGTTTTCAAATATTATATTGGAATCAATGGCAGCAGGCAAGCCTGTTGTAGCAACAGATGTTGGTGGGAATAGGGAAGCAGTAATTGATACAGAAACGGGTTTTATTGTTCCTCAGGCAAACAGTGATAAACTGGCAAATGCCATTATAAAAATTTTAAATAATAAGCAATTAAGAATTGATATGGGGAAAAAAGCCAGAGAATGTGTAGCCAAATTCAGCATTCAAGAAATGGCCTGCCAAACAGACATGCTTTATAAAACCTGTTTGTCAAATAAACGAAAGACCTATACTGGAAAATAGCCTGTTTTGTTTGAGGATTGTCTTATCAGTGTTTCTGAATCTGTTGTTTGTTCCCAGAATTCTATGTCCTTTACAAGTGATTCAACAGGTTTATTGTCGTCCCAAATAAATGCTACATTCACTCCCAACTCTTCAAGGATTGTATATTCGCTAAGCATTTGCTCAGTACTGAGTTGTTTTTTATTGACAAAGATGCCTGTTGTTATAAGAGCAATTACTAAAACAAACATAGCTCCAGCCAGCTTTAATTGCAAAGAAATTTCTGTATTAAATGCTGTGTTAGGAATATGAATAGGTGCAACTTTCTCCTGTTGTGTCTTATCCCATTTCTCCATTAGATCTTCTTTGTACTCTTCCCAGAAATCCTCAGGGAGTTTTTTAATCTCTTTATTGGAAAGTATCCTTATCAGGTTCTGGGTATCCTCATATTTTCTTTGGCATTTTGAACAGATCGATAGATGTTTTCTAATTTTATCAGCCTTTTTTTCAGATAGTTCTTTGTAACAGTATTCCAAAAGATTTTTTCTCATCATCCAGCATCTAAACATATATAACACCTCCTCTTTTTCATAAAAACATTCTTAATTCTTCCTGTAGTTTTCTGCAAGCTCTGTGAAGATGGCTTTTTACAGTGCCTTCAGTGCAGCCTAAGGTCTGAGCTATATTTTTTATTAATAAACCATTGAAGTTTTTTAATATAAACACGGTTTTCTGTTTCAAAGGCAATTTGGATATTGCATTATTCAGTTTTTCATTTAGTTCCGATTCTGATGCTTTATCTCTGGGGTTATTATCCATGCTTTTTGGCATGAAGAGAGTTTCAATATTCCTTTCTGGGGCATCTTCATCATCTTTATGCCAGAACATAAATTTAAAACGCAATTTTTGCCTGTAATAATCATTACATAAATTTATGACAATTCTGTGAAGCCAGGTGTTAAAAGATGATTTTCCATTAAATGTTCCCAACGAGCGAAATACTCGCAAAAAAGCTTCCTGAGAGATGTCTTTTGCGTCTTCGCTATTTCCGGTAAGGGCATATGCAACACTATAGGTTTTTTCCATATATTTCTCTATCAGTTGGGCAAAGGCAGACTCTTTGCCTGCCTTTGCTTCTTTTATTGTTTGGCTATCTTCACAGACCATGTAATCAAAGTTTACTTATTTTCAGATTCTTCTTCCAGCTTTTCAATATTTTTCTCTATATTGTTTTTCAGCTGTTTTAATTTGTCTATTTCCTTATTAAAAGCTTCAGGATCTGTATTTTTTAATTCTTTTAGTCTTTTCATTCTTGCGTCTTGAAATTTCTTCTGAAGCTGCGTAAATTTTTCAGGATCGTGCTCTTTGAGATATCCAAGCTTTTCCCTAAGATTTGATCCTCGTTTTTTCATTATCTGTTGAAATTTTTCAGGATTTTCTTCTCTCAGTCTTTTGAGTTGATCAATTTCTCTTTCTTCGGTCATAGAAACTCCGCGCTTCTCAAAAGTGCCCCTATCGTGTCTTTTTGCTTGTGGCATACGGGATTTTCTTTTAAAAAGATGTTTTTTTATTTGCTCTGCTCTTACGGCATTGGGTTTTGTGATTTTGGCAAGCTCCCTATAAATAAAGATACTCTGAAGATTCAGCCCAGCCAGTAAGATAAAACCTATTGTTATTAGAATAATATACTTTTTTGCCATGATAACTTCCCTCCATTTTGAATACTTAATTTACATTTTTTTAATTTTAGGGCTCCTACTTCTTCATTCCTCCTTTACGCCCTGAGATTTTCTATTTATTATGTTAGACGAGAAAAAAGAGAAAAAGTTTACATTAGAAATTTTTCAGGAAAGAATTTCCCGGATCTTTCTTAAATCTGCCGGAATATCAATACTCATTGAGTCGAATTCTGTTTCTGCCATTTTTATTCTATAGCCATGTTCAAGAACTCTAAGCTGTTCAAGCTTTTCAATTTTTTCAAGATAGGTTTGAGGCATTTTTGCATACTTTAATAAGAAATGTTTTCTGTAGGCGTATATTCCTAAGTGTTTATAGAATATATCTGTCGTACCAAGAATTAGTTTAGTGTTTAGATTCTTCCATTTATCCCTTGAAAAGGGAATAGGGGAGCGGGAAAAGTATAATGCAAAATTATCTTTATCCACAACCACTTTAACTACATCAGGACTCATTAATTCATTAATGTCAGATATTTTTGTCATTAAACTCGCCATAACGACATGTGAATCACAGGATATTATTTTTGCAAGTTTTTCAATAGCTTGTGGATCTATTAAAGGTTCATCTCCCTGCACATTGATGATAATGTCTTCTTCTCTGATATCGGGCATTTTCTTGATTATCCATGCAATTCTGTCAGTACCTGATTTACAGCTTTTTGGAGACATCTCAGCATTAGCTCCAAATTTTTGTGCTGCTCTTAGTATCCGTCTATCGTCTGTAGCTATGATTACTTGCTGAATAAGTTTGACATTGAATACTCTTTCATAGACATGCTGTATCATGGGCTTTCCGCAAATATCCTTGAGTACTTTTCCCGGAAGTCTGGTAGAGGCATATCTTGCAGGAATAACAGCAATTATTTTAGGCTTATGACTCTTCATAACAGTATATGCTATCATTATGCGCTGGTTTTGGCAAGGAGGAAAATCGTTGATTTTTGAAACGAACAGGAAAGATTATTTTTTTCTTGATAGCATAGGAAATTATATCAATCTATCTAATTTCAAATTATGCTATGATTGGTAGTAGCTATGTTGAATGACAGTCCTATCTACTACAAAAACAGGCTCATCCAGATATTTCGAGATCATTGGGAAGGGTTCAAAGAGTTTCATCCTGAGCATGTAGATGAAGATATTGAGGTTAATGTTCAAAAGATGCTGGGTTGTGGACTGTTCAAGAACGGCTATGCTGAATACCGTTGTAGCTGCGGTTATATCAAGAGAGTTCCTTTTAGTTGCAAATCAAGGTTTTGTCTGCGATGTTCCAAGGTATATACTGATAACTGGGTAGTCAGGATGAAGCAGACTATATTTGCCAAGATTGAGCATCGTCATATTATCCTTACCGTTCCAGGAAGTCTGTGGAAGTATTTCCACGATGGTCAAATACTTAAGCTTTTAGCTGACTCTGGAGCAAAACTGGTTCAAGAGGTTTGCTGTATATGCTCAAGAGGCAAGAAAATAGAGTTGGGCACTATCTTAATTACTCAGACTGCAGGGCGGAGGTCTACATGGAATCCACACCTGCATCTTCTGGTTACAGAGGGAGGTCTGGATAAAGATAATCACTGGAAAAAGTTTTATTACTTTGACTACAAAATATTACGCAAGAAGTGGATGTATATTCTCTTAAGTGCGTTAAAGAAGGCTTTAAGCAAGGATCTAGAGGCAATGAGGTTGATTGAAGAAGTATTTGAGCAGAGAAGCGAAACAGGGCTTATTGCCCGAGCTAAGAAAGAAAAAGTAAGAAAAACGGACATCATCGGATACTTGATCAAATACGTTGCATCGCCTCCCATAGCGTTATACAGAATAGCTGGTTATGATGGTGAATACGTGAGGTATTGGTATAGAGAGCATCCTACAGACAGGCAGGTTTTTGCCAAGGTTAATGCATATGAATTTATTGCAATGCTAATACAGCATATTCCTCCTAAGGGTTTAAAGCTTATCCGTCACTATGGTCTATATGCTCGTTGTAAGGTTAAAAAGGTAAGAGAAATAGTTGATAAAATATTTAGATTTACAAAAGCTATTTCCAATGAATTCATTTCTTTTTTAGGTACATCGTCTTTATCTGGAGACTATAGAAGCAGACTTCGGAAGAGTTTTGGCATAGACCCATTTAGATGTCCTAAGTGTGGAGGGGAGCTTATTCTTTATGAGGTGTGGCATCCTAAATACGGAAGAGTTTATGATATCTTTAGAGATGGGAAATGGGTAGAGGAGGAGAGAAAGGATGTGGTGGAAGAAGAGCCTAAAGAACAAAGGCCAATCAGACAGAACAATCAATTATTCTTGTTCCAAATGCAAGCATCAAATTAAAGTTCCAAGAGAATACATTGACCAGTTTAAACCTGGTGGTAAAGAATATCATGATGATGGTCAAAGCTATTTGCATTGTCCCAATTGCGGCGAGATGATAGAGATAAAGTGATTATTCTTGTGGAAAACCGTAACGGTTCCCCGCTTGTGAAAGCTTCCTGAGCAAAGCGAAGGATTTTTCTTGACAA
>JAHJDO010000012.1 GCA_018812485.1 bacterium
ATAATTAAAAATTGAAAATTAGATAAATGTGCGGAATTTGCGGAATTTTAAATGTAAGACCTGAAAGGTCTGAAGGCAATATTAAAGAAGAAACAATACGGAGCATGTGCTCTGTGTTAAAGCATAGAGGCCCTGATGATGAGGGAATATATCTTGGCTGGGGAAAAGATGCTAGAAAGAATATAGGGCTTGGTATAAGGCGGCTTGCCATTATTGATCTGGATACAGGGCATCAGCCAATTCATAATGAAGAGAGAACAATATGGGTTGTGTGTAATGGAGAGATTTATAATTTCCATGAACTAAGAAAATACTTAGAAGCTAAAGGACATTGTTTTTATACAAATAGCGACGCTGAGGTTATTGTCCATTTATATGAGGAATATGATGCTAAGTGTTTACAGTTTCTGCGGGGTATGTTTGCTCTTGCTATATGGGATGAGGGAAAGAAGAGTCTTCTTTTAGCAAGGGACAGAATAGGACAAAAGCCTTTGTGTTATGCTGAGTATGACAATAAACTGGTTTTTGCTTCTGAGATAAAATCGATTTTACAGGTAAAACAAGTCCCCAGAGAAGTAAATCTAGAAGCCATTCATAATTATCTTACTTATCAATATGTTCCATGTCCTCTGACCGCTTTTAAAGGCATCTTCAAATTACCTCCTGCCCATTATCTGTTGTGGGAAAATGGGAAAATTTCAATTGAGCAATACTGGAGTTTAAATGCAGTAAATAAGATTAAAATGTCAGAGGATGAATATTGCTCGCGTATTAGAAACTTGTTTAAAGAGTCAGTAAAGCTTAGACTTGTTAGCGATGTGCCTTTAGGTGCTTTTTTGAGCGGGGGTCTTGACTCAAGTATTGTAGTTGGTATTATGAGTAAGCTGATGAGGGAACCGGTCAAAACTTTTTCAATAGGATTTCAGGAGGAGAAATATAATGAACTTAACTATGCACGAATCGTTGCGAATCATTTTAAAACCGATCATCATGAATATATTGTAAAGCCGGATGCTCTTGATATTCTGCCTAAGCTCATATGGCATTATAATGAGCCTTTTGCAGATTCGTCCGCAGTACCCACTTATTATGTTGCAAAGATGACCAGCCAGGATGTAACAGTTGCTTTAAATGGAGATGGGGGGGATGAAAGCTTTGCAGGATATCCGCGCTATAAAGCTGTAAAATTAGCTGAGTATTATGAGAAATCTCCTCAATGTATACGTAATATGATTAATGCTGTTGTAAAAAAAATTCCATATTCTCCGGAACAAAAAACAATGCTCCGCCGTTTCAGAAGATTTGCTGAATCCATGGATTATTCTCCTGAAAGACGATATATTCGCTGGATATCTATCTTTGACAATGAAAGGAAAAAGGATCTTTACACCCCATTTTTTAGAGAAGCGGTTCAAGGGATTGACGCATTTGGTTATGCGGAAAATTATTATAACAATAGTAAATACAGCGATTTTCTGGACAGCACACTTTTTGTTGATATTGTGACATACCTTCCCGGGGACTTGCTTGTAAAAATAGATATAGCTGCAATGGCAAACTCCTTGGAGACGCGTTCTCCTTTTCTTGACCATAAATTCATGGAGTTCGCTGCTTGTATTCCGTCTAATCTTAAGTTAAAAGGGCTTACTAGCAAGTATATTCTAAAAAAGGCGTTTTCAGAACTTGTTCCTGCACCTATACTCAGACGCAAGAAAATGGGGTTTGGAGTGCCTATCAGTCATTGGTTCAGAAATGAGCTTAAGGAGTATCTTCAAGACGTGCTTCTTTCAAGACATTGCCTGGAGAGAGGATATTTTCAGACAAAATATCTAAAATTAATCATTAATGAACACACCAGTGGTCGTTATGATCATGGATACAGGCTATGGGCTCTTCTTAATCTGGAGCTCTGGCAGCAAATGTTTATTGATAAAATTCCTTTGCTGTAGCTTTTTCTCCACGTATATAATATATTCTTAAAAGAAGAGAGAAAGGTGGGATTAGAAGAATGTTGAACAGGTTGGATTTAATAATGGCAAAGAGCATAATTACAATAAAACCTGACAGCAATATTATGAAGGCGGTTAAGTTGATACAGGATAATAAAATAAGCTGTATCGTTGTTGTAAACAATAATTCACCTGTTGGAATAATCACAGAACGCGATATTGTGAAAATGGTGGCGAACGGGGAAAGCTTTGAAAAGCCAGTTTCAGAAAAAATGTCCCATCCTCTTATAGCCGCCAGTCCAGGAACATTGTTAAATAGAGCCCTGAATATTATGAGAACCAATCATATTCGTCGTCTTCCGGTCATTGAGAACGGAGCCTTAGTGGGACTTGTAACAGAAACAAATTTATTAGTGGCTTCAAGAAGAGCAATGATAGAAATGGAACAAAAACAGCAAAAAATGAAAAATCTGGCCATGGAAGATAAGATTACAGGGCTATACAATCGCCGGTATTTTCAGAGTGTTATGAAGAAGGAACTAAACAGAGCAAGGAGATACGGAGCACTCTTATCTTTGATATTAATAGACATAGATCATTTTAAAAAAATTAATGATATTTTTGGTCACCCTGTTGGTGATGCTGTTCTAAAAAAACTTTCAAAGATTTTTAAGGATAGCGCCCGTAAAGTTGATATTGTTTTTAGATATGGCGGCGATGAATTTGCCATTATCTGTCCTATATCGGGAACACGCTCAGCGCGGATTTTTGCAGAGAGGTTGATAAAAACTATTAAAAAGAAACAACCCATATATAACGGGACTAAACTCGCCGTTACAGTAAGCGCAGGTATATGTAAATATACTTCTATATACTCCAGTATAGGAAAGATAGTGAGAGGAGCCGATAAGGCTCTTTATCTAGCCAAACAAAACGGCAGAAATCAAG
Organism: bacterium; assembly: GCA_018812485.1. Classification (NCBI taxonomy): domain Bacteria; species bacterium. Next base: position 2,898 of record JAHJDO010000012.1, read on the forward strand.
TCTGCGTAGCAGAAGGATAACCACACGTTTTTTACTTGCTAAGCATATTCACTTTTTATATACTGTCTCTTTCAGGGCGGTTAGCTCAGTCTGGGAGAGCGCCTGCCTTACAAGCAGGATGTCACTGGTTCAAACCCAGTACCGCCCACCAGAAATGACAAAAGTGCAGCTTTTCTAAGGGGGCGTAGCTCAACTGGTTAGAGTACCAGATTGTCGATCTGGGTGTTGCGGGTTCGAGTCCCGTCGCTCCCGCCGGATAAGAAATTTTTGATTAAGGAGGGATAGGTATGCGTAGTGATTTGATGAAAAAAGGAATATCAAGAGCCCCTCATCGCTCTCTTTTGAAAGCCATGGGCTATAGCGACAGAGAACTTTTAAGACCCATCATAGGAATAGCAAATTCTTTTAATGAAATTATCCCCGGGCATATTCATCTTAATCAAATAGTTAAGGCTGTTAAAGCAGGCGTTTATATGGGTGGTGGAACACCTATGGAGTTTGGTGTGATTGGAGTATGTGACGGCATTGCAATGAATCATGAAGGCATGAAATATTCTCTGGGCTCTAGGGAGCTAATTGCAGACTCAATAGAAGTTATGGCAAAAGCGCACCCTTTTGACGGACTTGTGCTTGTTCCTAATTGTGACAAAATCGTTCCAGGTATGCTTATGGCAGCGCTCAGGTTAAATATTCCGGCAATCGTAATAAGCGGCGGGCCTATGATGGCAGGGAAGATTAGAAAAGAAGCAATAGATTTAATAAGTGTTTTTGAGGCGGTTGGAGCTGTGGCAGGCGGCAAGATGAGTGAAAAAGAGCTTCTTGAAATAGAAGAGAGGGCATGTCCAGGGTGTGGTTCCTGTTCAGGCATGTTCACTGCAAACTCAATGAACTGTCTTAGCGAAGCGTTAGGGTTTAGCTTGCCGGGAAATGGCACAATACCCGCTGTTGATGCCAGAAGAATAAGACTTGCCAAAGAAGCCGGGGAACAGATAGTCGAGCTCGTAAAGAAAAGTGTAAAGCCAAGAGACATTGCAACGCTTGACGCTTTTAAGAATGCAATAGCCGTAGAAATGGCGCTTGGCAGTTCAACTAATACAGTTCTCCATCTGCCAGCTATTGCAAATGAAGCTGGAATAGAGTTTGATCTTAGTCTTTTTGATAAAATAAGCAAAAAGGTGCCGAATCTATGCAGACTATCACCAGCAGGCAAATATCATCTTGAGGATCTTGATGAAGCTGGAGGAGTGCATGCAGTAATGGCAGAGATCAGTAAACTGGGAGTAATAAATAAGAAATGCTTAACAGTAACGACCAAGAAAGTTTCTGAGAATATTGCAGGATGCGAGATTCTCGATAAAGAAGTTATCCGACCAATAAGCAATCCTTATTCTAAACAAGGCGGGATTGCAATACTAAGAGGCAATTTAGCGCCTGATGGAGCTGTTGTTAAGCAGTCTGCTGTTAGTCCTAATATGATGAAGCATTCAGGGCCTGCAAGGGTTTTTGACTCTGAAGAAGAAGCTATGAAAGCTATAATGAATAAAAAAATCAGGAAGGGAGATATTATTGTTCTTCGTTATGAAGGGCCGAAGGGTGGTCCTGGAATGAGAGAAGGGCTTTCTCCTACTGCAGCGCTTGCAGGTATTGGACTTGCGGATAGTGTAGCTCTATTAACTGATGGAAGATTTTCAGGCGGCACGCGCGGGGCAGCTATTGGACATATATCTCCAGAAGCAGCTGAAGGCGGTCCATTGGCTATAGTGAAGGATGGAGATACTATTGAAATAGACATAACTCGCAGAAAACTAAATATTAAGTTAACTAATAAGGAAATTAGAGATAGATTGAGTAAATGGAAAAAGCCAGAACCAAAGATAAAGTCCGGATATATGTATAGGTATTCACAGATGGTATCTTCAGCAAGTTCCGGAGCAATATTTAGAAGGAGATGATATTTTGAAACTCAGTGGAGCAAAAATACTTATAGAAAGCTTAAAGGAAGAGAAGGTGGAGGTCATATTCGGCTTCCCGGGCGGTGTTCTGCTGGATGTATATGATGAACTATATGCAACAAAAGAGATCAGGCATATTCTGGTTAGGCATGAACAGGGAGCAGCTCATGCTGCTGACGGGTATGCAAGAGCTACCGGGAAAGTGGGAGTCTGTCTTGCCACATCAGGTCCCGGAGCGACTAATCTGGTAACTGGAATAGCCACTGCATATATGGATTCTATCCCTCTTGTTGCATTAACCGGACAGGTGCTGACATCAATGATAGGCAATGACGCATTCCAGGAGGCTGATATTGTTGGAATAACAAGACCTATAACAAAATATAATTATCTGGTTAGAAATGTGGCTGACCTGGCTCAAACAATTAAAGAAGCTTTTTATATTGCCTCTACTGGTAAACCTGGTCCGGTTCTTATAGATTTGCCTAAGGATGTAATGGTAGATAAGACTAATTTTTTATACCCTGAAAAAGCTGATATTAAAAGCTATAAACCTACATATGCCGGGAATATTAAGCAGATTAAGAAAGCTGCAGAAGCTATTAATGGATCTAAAAAACCTGTTTTGTATATTGGCGGTGGAGTTATTGCTTCTCAGGGCGCAAATATTTTTGTGAAGGAACTTGCTGAAAAGAATGATATTCCTGTTACTGTTACTCTTATGGGTAAAGGAGGTTTTCCTGACAATCACAGATTATCTCTAAATATGCTTGGCATGCATGGAACCCAATATGCAAATCATGCTATTATGGCCTCAGACCTCATTATTGCAGTTGGAGCAAGATTTGACGATAGGATAACTGGAAAAGTCAGTAAATTTGCGCCGCACGCCTCTGTAATTCACATAGATATTGATCCTACTGCTATAGGGAAAAATGTTAAGACAGACATTCCTATAGTTGGAGATGTTAAAAGGGTTCTTGAGGAACTTATCAAATATATAAAACAAGGAACAAGGAAACAATGGAATAGCAAGATAGAAGAATGGAAAAAGAAATGCCCTCTAGTATATAAAGATGATGGTGATTGTATTAAGCCTCAGTATGTTGTGGAAAAGATAGAGGAAGTTACGAATGGAGAAGCCATTATAACAACAGAGGTTGGACAGAACCAAATGTGGGCGGCTCAATTTTTTAGATATACAAAGCCCAGAACATTTATTTCTTCCGGCGGTCTTGGCACAATGGGTTTTGGTTTTCCTGCAGCTATTGGAGCAAAAGTTGGATGTCCGGACAAGATTGTTTTTGATATAGCTGGAGACGGTAGTTTTCAGATGAATATTCAGGAGCTTGGTACAGCTGTTAAAAATAATATAAATGTTAAAGTAGCAATTTTAAATAACGGCTGTCTTGGAATGGTAAGACAATGGCAGGAGTTATTTTACAAAAAGAGGTATTCGCATACAATTCTTGACAATAACCCCGATTTTGTAAAAATAGCTGAAGCTTATGGAGCAAAAGGTCTGAAAATTACACGCAAAAAGGATGTTGAGGGAGCGCTTAAAGAGGCTATAAAAACTGACGCACCTTTTGTTATAGACTTTAGAGTAGCACCAGAAGAGAATGTATTTCCTATGGTGCCTGCAGGAGCAAGTTTGACAGAAATGCTCTCTGGATTAGCATAGAAAGGATAAAATAATAAAATGAAACATATAATATCCTGTCAGGTTGAAAACAAATTTGGTGTTCTCGCCAGAATAAGCGGACTTTTTAGTGGAAGAGGGTTTAATATAGCGAGCTTGTCTGTAGGCGCAACTGCTGAAGATCCAACAATCTCCAGAATGATTATTGTTACGGAAGGAGATGAAAAGGTTCTTGAGCAAATTACAAAACAGCTTAATAAACTTATAGATGTGATAAAGGTTCAGGATTTAACGGGAAAGGATACAATAGATCGTGAACTCATGTTAATAAAACTTGCTTATAATCCAGCCACATATACAAAACTGACCCAGATTGTAGAAACTTTTCAGTGTAAAGTAGTAAGCATGAATCCAAAACATCTAATAGTGGAAATAGATGGAGATGAAAAAAAGCTAAATACATTTTTGGATTTAATGAGACCGTTTGGAATAGCAGAAATCGCCAGAACCGGCAAAATAGCAATGACAAGAGTGGATAAGAAATTATAGAAAAGATCGCTGTCCCCCCTTTTCGTCTCATATAACGTCACCCGTCGAAGAAGAAGGTCTTTTGACGATTAGAGTGCATTTTTATCAATTAACGCTCGTGAACTTTGAGCGACTAGGAAATGGCAACCCCTTTTTTTTACAAATATCCGCAATTTTCCATTGGAAGTGATCTGTAGCTTTCGGGTGAAGTACAACTTCTTGTGCAATGCGCTTTAACTCTATCGAAGGCGCAAAAAATCTAAAGCCATGTGATTTATTTAATTCATAAAGATTTTCTTGAAAGTGTTTAGCCCTAGTTTGTTCAGCTGCCGGCCGAAAAGCCACAGCGCGTACCTCGTTTTCGAACTGGAAAGAAATATTCTTGTGTGTTATGTATTCAAGTAAATTTAACGATGGCAAACGTTCAACAGCATAGTCAATATAGCGAACCATACCAATAAATATGTAGTTAGGTAATGATTGTTGTAAATCGTGGTATGTGGTTCGAATAACCACTGACTCAGAACTTTTTGTATAACACCTCCACATTCGTTTTTTCTCAGATGAATTTATATGCCAGCAACTGACATAATGGTTAGGAAGAAATGCTTTTGAGAATTTCAATATCAGTTTTTGATTGTGTTCAATAATTCTCTTTTTCTCTTCAGTCTCAGCGTTTGCCGCTTGGTCTTCCCACCATTTTAAGTCACCAACTGGCTGAGTACCTTCTAAAGGATCACCTAGCCGTTCTGCCATAGGAAAGAAAAGTCGATCATTATTTATTAACCATTCAAACTTATCAAAGTCTAGGTAACGCCATAGATCGACATTTGTGTCGTTTGGTTGAGGGAATGCTGGATGTTCTATTTTGGTGAGCTTCTTGTTTTTCAATTTGTACTATAACATCTTAAATTATTGAACAGCCACTCCTGCTTTAATATTACCATAGCTCAAATTGCTTAAAATCTCAATAAAAATAGGCAAGAGGTGTCTTTATGAAAAATGAATTTTGTAAAAAAATTTATAAAAGTACATAATAGGCATCTAAACAGGATAAAAAACAGGAGGTATCAAATGGCTAAAAAATATTTTTTAATGGCTGTGACTGTTTTGTTTCTTTTTGGATGCACTTCAGCGCCGCATAGAACCGATGGGCTTAGCGGGATAACAGACACGAAGAGCTACTGCGAAGGACTGGCTGCAAAGTTTCAGCCGGTAATATTAGAATTTAAAAAAATAATAGACGAAGATCCTGTGGTTAGAATGTATTTAACACAAATGATTGAACAAATTCCGCAAAGTAATAAAAATTTAAAAGACGTAGAAGATTTGTTATATAAGCTGAATGAACTATTAAAATATGCTCCTGAATATAATCAAACACGTTTTGCGGGTACTCCTCTTTCAGAAATACTTGTATGGACAATGAGTACACCCGCTGGATTTGCGGCATACCGTAATGAAAAAATTAATACAATGATAAAAAATTATTTAATTGCATGGTCAGAATTTCTTAATAGTGAGAAATCACTGTACGTAATCAATGATTCTCCAAATGGATGGAAGAGTAAAGAAGCCCAAGTGAAATTAAATATGAATGATTATCAGCATAATCCTGAAGATGAATATTGGGGATTTAAATCTTGGAATGATTTCTTTGCAAGAAAACTTGTTAAAGGTGTGCGTCTTATAGCAGAACCAGACAACAATAAAGTTATAGTTAGTGCTTGTGATTCCACAGTGTATGAGATTAGTAAAAACGTTCAAAAATACAGTAAGTTTTGGATTAAATCTCAACCGTATTCATTAAATGATATGTTGGCTAATGATGAATTAGTTGATGAATTTGTAAACGGGGACGTTTACCAGGCATTTCTTAATCCTTTCAATTATCATCGTTGGCACAGTCCAGTTTCCGGAACAATAAAAAAAGCTTTTGTAAAAGAAGGGTTATATTTTAGTCAGGCTGATTCAGAAGGAGTAGATCCTTCAGCTCAAGAAAAATCACAAGGGTATTTAGTGCATGTTCAGACACGCGCTCTTTTTTTTATCGAAGCTGATGATCCCACAATAGGTTTAATGTGCTTCATGCCAGTAGGTATGGTAGAAGTATCATCATGTATTATTAATGATAATATAAAACAAGGATATCATGTAAAAAAAGGTGAAGAGTTAGGGTATTTTCAGTTTGGAGGATCAACGCATTGTCTTATTTTCAGACCAGGAGTAATTAAAGAATTTACTGCTGAAACTGATAAGTTTTACAAAGTGGGTGAACATATAGCTACTGCTAATTAGAACGTGTCTTCTGATAGTATAAAATCTCCCCTGACAACATCATTCAGTTTCCAAAGTTAAAAGTGTCTTTATGAAAGGTAATGTAAAATATTTTATGCAAAAGTAATTGAGATAGGAAAAAGAAAGGGCTATCCTCTCTCCTAAGAAAAAAACAGAATCCCGAGAAAGTATCGGGAAAAAGGAGAAGAGAGAATGCGCCCAGGAAAATATGA
>JAHJDO010000013.1 GCA_018812485.1 bacterium
CACTTTGAAGCGTGATTCTGGGACAGATTGGTGAGGAAAATCGCAAACGGTACAAAAGCATCCTACAAAAGCATCTCAAAAGCATCTGAGGCACTTTAAAGACAAGGGTAAACAAACGACCGATTATTTATTTGGGAATTTTATATGCTTTTGACAGGAAATTATGACTGGGAAGGGCTTCGATTATCTATTTAAATTTTGCCTTATAAATATCTCTCTTTGAATCTCATCATAAAATCTCTGTAATTGTTTGGGGTCTTCTATAAGCCTTGACCTCTGTGAGCCTAACCCTAGATCCTCTTTTAATAAAAAAGTGAGACGTTCTTTTACTTTATTTTCACCCCAGGCTTCAATTAGGACACTTACTTCATACTGTCTGGGAACAAATATCCCGCGAGGCTTCCACCCAGTCTCACCCTTTATTACACCCCCGTTATAATCACTACTTGCTATTATATATCCATTATCTTGCAATACTTGCATAGTAGCTTTATAAGCAATATCAAAACTTCCTTCGAGTTCTTTTGCTTCCACGAGTCTTCTTTGAGAAGGTTTTAAGGTAGAGTACTCTGTAGCACAGCCTGTTATAGATAATAATAAAAAGCACACTATATAATGTTTCATTTTATATATCTGATTTACTTGTTTAAATTCTGTCTTACAAATATCTCCTTTTGAATTTCATTATATATTTCTTGTAGCAATGTAGGATCTTCAATTATGTTTGAATTTTCAGATCTTCCATACTGTCCTGCATCTACAACTCTACCCTTTAAAAAAGTAATTCTTTCTTTTACAACATTTTCACCAAATTGTTCAATAGTAACTGAAACGGTAAACTTGGTCTCCCTACCTGTCCAGAAACTCCTTTTCACTCCAGTTTCTGCCTGTATTACTCCAGCAGAATAATCTGTATGCTTTACCATAAACCCTCTATCTTGCAAGACAGCCAATGTAGCTTTAAAAGCATTATCAAAACTTCCTTCAAATTGCTTAGCTTCTATATTTCTCCTCTGGATACTGGATAATTGAGCCCCAGCACAACCACAAAGAAACATGCCTAACATTGAAACTAACAAAATCCTTTTCACACTATACATCCTCCTCTCAAAATGCTGCTGACCTATAACTGTAGTCTTTAACCATCTCATTGTCATCAAATTCAATCATTAAAGTAAAGGTTCTTGCAGATGTAGATGTTCGGCTCCCCGTTCCTCCTGCTATAATAATAGTGCCATATACATCTGAAGTCCCAGTTTCTACTGAAGCCTTATCGTATGTCCATACCTCATTACCACTTTTATTCTTGGTAACTATATTAGGTGCTCCGAATACTTCTAAAATTTCATTCTGTGTCGTTTGCCCCTTTATTATCTTTGTTTTAGCCATCCCAGGAGTTAGATTACCTTTTTGAATAGGCTGAACACTCGCACATCCAATTAAAGTTACGCATAACAAAATTCCTAGTAGTTTTCTCATGCTCCCCTCTCTTTTTTGTAAAATACAAAAAGTAACCCCAGTCTTATACCAAGATTGCCTTATAGTAAACATCCAACTCTTTTCTCATCTACCACCCCTTTGTGGCTATAGAAATATGATACTCCTTTGGGGTAATATGAGCAACTAAATAATCGAACGTTTGTTTATTTTGGGAGATTTTGGGTAGAATTACCTAAACTGCTCCATTACTTTAGCCTTAAGACTCCCTATGCAGAATAAATAAGCAAGACACCAAAAGCTAAGATAAAAATACTAAGGAAGCGTGTAGCTAAAATAGGCTTGTTTGACCACCAGTCAAGATAAGCAGCCATCATTTTTTGACTGAGCGTGAGTAAAAGCACGCCCTTTATAATAGACCAAATACCTAACACGGTAATAAACCCTGTCAGTCTGCACTGCGGAGCAGCTATTAAAAAGATAATGCCAAATAGAATACTTATGATACCGCCAACCCGAAGTTTTTTTCCTTCTTTCCAGTATGAAATATACTGTTTTACAGCTTTTGGGTTTATTAAAAAAATAATCCCCATACATATAATAACCACACCAAAAAGTCTAACAAGTATAAGCATAATTACACCTCCTATTTCCCCTAATTATACCCTACACACTACAAAGTTTCAAATTTGGTGTTCGGCGTCTACGCAGGTATATGGCTATAATGGAATCCAAAAGGGGCGGGGGTATCCTGCCTGTAAGTTCATGTTAAAGGCAAGATAAAATGGGAAGATTTTAAACTGTGCAGGGTGGAATGTAGAATATTAAAAATTATGCTTGGTCTAAATGTCGTCTTAGTTCATCCAATCTCTTATCTTGAAGCCTTAATCCTTCTCCAAATATTGCATCTCTTAAGTAATCTTCTCTATCAATAAGACCCATAAAATAATTATATACAGGTGTTCTTTCTTCTAAATTATACAAATTTAGAATAAAAACTCTATCTCCAAACTCATTGTTTCTAAAATGTTTCCTTAATATTTCTTCTTCGTCATCTGGCATATTAACTACAACTATTGCCACTTCCTTCATAGGGTTGAGTTTAGCAATTCTGCTATTACAAAATTCATCTACAACATTTTTTAAGTTACGTCTTTCTTTTCCGAAAAATCTTGCACCCATATCAAACAAGGCTGGGACTATTTCGCTTTTGGAAAAGGTAGTAGTACCAGAAACTATTTTGTCAGCAGGTGAGTAAGCTACAGATGTTTTGTCAAAGGTTGGTTTTAGTGCATTTATTGTAATCGGTCGTAAAACGGCAAAATCTCTCCCCATTTCACCAGCAAAACTTAATGCTTCTGCAGAAAGTTTTAATCGTCTAAACCGTTCCACGGGATGCACTGTTGGTTCCTTAGGGTCATGAGTTATAGCCTCTGTTGCAGTAAGAATAGCTAATCCTCCATCTGGAAATATGCTTCCTCCTAAAACTCGTCTTACCTCTTTTAAAGCATCATGTCCTTGTTCAGCAGTCATAATTCTATATCCTATCACACTTGCTGAAAGCACAATATCAAATCTACCATCTTCAAATGGAAGGTCTGTTGCATCTGCCAAGTGGACATTTAAGCCTTCTTCTCGTGCGGTTTCATATAATTCTTGATTTGGTTCAACCCCTTCGATATTTTCAAGTGGAATATCTGGCCATCTTCTATGAATTTCTCTAATGAGATATGCTCTACCAAACCCAACATCAAGAATTCGTAATCTAGAACGTTCTTCAGAAGTTAAAGAATTAAGCACCTGTTCTAAATATGGGATTATCATATATTCTTGTTGGCGGGATAAGGTTTTACCTATTGTAAACAAACCTGGTGCCTCTGTTGCTTCAATTATTTGTGGCCATCTTTCAAGAGAAAAAGGCTCCAAACTACCCCAAAGAGTCTGCTGGGCTATTAAACATCTGTTTTGTGTCGTATTTACAAACCGTTTTAACCTCTCAAGGCGATATTTACTATCAATGCTTCGAACAGTAAGTGTTTTAACTGGTTTTTCTACTTGGTCTCTGAATTGGTCTTCAAAATTCTCCAATAGAAACCATTCTCCTTCGATATAACCACCTAATGGAAATGGATTCATTCGAATAAGTATTGCCACATTATCTTCTGGAGCACCAATTCGAAACAGCCGAAATTCTTCATCCTGTCTCTCTATGATTGTTTCTTTTCCCGTATCACGTATATCAGTAATAATTTCTTCTAGGGTTTGTTCCCATTCTACTCTATCAGTAGGAGCATCTTGAACAAGTTGTGAGCTTGTCAAACCTGCCTCAGGATTAATCTGTGCAAGCCATTCTGGGACACCAATATCTCCATCAAATATTCTAGGAGGATATTCAGCACGAAGCTGATTATAAATGTCGTATCCGTAAAGAAAGATTGCATATACACTTCTTCCTTCTGATATAGTTTTATAATCTGCTACTAGCCTCAAAAGAGGAGTACCCGAATGTGTTTGAAAATGTTGAATTCTAAGACTGGTTGGACTAATTGGAATACTATCTTTATCAGATGGGAATAAACCTCCTACAATTTCTCTTTGATGAGTGTCAGTGCGTCTAATTACCTTTGAAATATCCCCTGCATCAGCTAGCGTGTGTAATGCTTGCTCAATACCACCAATACTCAAATTGCTAAATACCGCCTTGTCTACTTGCATTTGTGGAAAGATATCAAATGCCTCAGGAACACTAATCCAAATACTTAAAATTCCTATTACTTTATTTTCCTGAAAGATAGTAACATCAACCATTCGACCATCTTTGTCTTCTGCAAATTTGGTATATATAGTTGACTCCTCTTTTCCCTCTATTATAACCTGTCTTAGTTCTTGTTTCATTTGTGTCTGATTAGTAGTATGTCTATGTTTAGTTATTATTAGTAATATTTTTTTGATTTCTTCATTTTTTGAATCATACTTAACAATTAACTCCATTAAAACGATTATAGCTGTATCAATACTAACTACATAACGTTCATCTAATAACCCTGCCATTAGGTGGTCATACGCATCTTGATAGTTTTTAGCTTCAACTGCACGATAAGCTGATGCAAAAGGCTCAACTTGTGCAAGCATTGGAATTACCTTTTCCCTACTCGCCCTCGCTTGCCTTGATACTGTCTGCTGTATATCTCTAACCATTGAAAAGGCTGCCTCATCTACAAAGACCATTAGGTCGTCACATCTATGAATATATGTTGCTGGAACTTCTGGTGTAGGTTCATTACTCATAATAAGATATAAAGATAATGCCTTTGATTCTCCTGAAGCAAGAACAATTATAATATCATCTTCATCAGGATATCCCGTACTTATGGCATGCGTTGGAACATCTATAACACCTGCTCCTCCCACCGTTTGTTCAAAAACCTCTCTATTCTGGGCCTTTGCTGGCTCGGTAAGCTCTGTATAATGTGTAACCCTTTGAGTAAATGGTGTGCCTCGTTTAAGAAACGCAAGATGAACATCTTGATTACCTTCTCCTTCTTCTGCTGGTCCTATCCCATATACTCTTATTATCTTTCTTCCTTCTTCTCTGGCCTTTCTAAATATATCTTCATAATCCTCTGCTGCTTGACGGGGATTCTCATGAAGAGCATTTATAAAATACACAGCTGATTCAGGAATACCTAATTTTCTATAGGTCTGTTGCATATAATATCCGTAACTCAATTCTTTAACTACAGAACCTAATTGTGAACCAAATATTGCTTCAAGATTATTACAAAATTCACCTAATGTCTCTGGATGTCTTAATGTCTCAGATACACCTTCAGGGACAGGAAAAACATATTCGTCTAAATTGCAAAACTGAATAGTTCCATCCCTAACTAAACCTTCCCATATTTCTCTTCCAATAAGTCTATCAATATACTCTGGCAATAAATCATAAAAATATTCTGGAGTCCTTCCTGTCGGAAAAACAACCAATAATTTTTCACCAGCCTCAAGTTGTTCTGCTAATCTGCCAACAAAATATTCTGCTGCTTTGTGACTCATCTCCATTTTATCTTGTTGCACTTTTGTTCTTTTTATAGTTTTCTCTCTCTGGCTATTATCAAGGGGTGCAGCTTGGGCAAATGATGCACTTTCTCGTATTCCTCTCAAAAACTCTCTATCAGGAACATATGCTGTAACACGGTCCAATAATTGCTCTTCATCAGAGAAAATCAATTCGATGCTATCTCTAGCAGAAAAATAACCTGCAACAGCCTGTGCTTCGGCAAGAGGAAGGTAAACCCCGAATTTATTCTCCCTATATTTAACAAAATGACCATTTATGCGGTCAAATGCATACCATCCATCACCTTCAAATTTAACTGCTAACCAAGTCTGTGCATCATCTTTAGTTCTCATCACTTTAACATCTTCTATATAAGGTAATCCTTTAAGTACGTAAGCAGTAGCACAACTCCATTTATAACAAATACCATTACCTATACCTTTTTGAAGTTCCCTAGCTTGGTCAATTTGTGCCAAAATAGCTACAACAGCTTCTCCATGCGGTAATCTCGTCGAAAGGTCTTGTCTAAATGCTGCTTGTTCAGCATAATAGCCATCATCAAAAATTTCATCAGGACTTCTCATATTCCAATCATCTATAGGAACGCTAACTAAAGCTCCTGCATTTTCCCATTGGCCAACAGGTATTTGGTCTGGATTAAAAGTAGAAGAAACGGAATCCGTTCGATTGAAGCGAGTATGACTTTTTACATCTAATATATGTCCCAACACATCCAATGCAGTGGGGTCAACAGAACGTGTATGTGGAAATACCTTAACGAAATGCCCATCGTTAAGAGCCATTGAACCATCAACTGTTTCGTTATTGCCAATAGCTACTACGCAATCTTCTGACATATTAGTCTGGCTAAGAATATCCCTTACCTGCTGTGCTTTATCAGCTACTCGTTCATGGACACGAAATCGCTCTCCTCGTAATAGAACAAAACGAGGAGAAAGTTCAAGTATTTTATTTATATTATCCTGAACTTTTCCTCCTGAAACAATGTGAATAGTCAACTCATCATCTGCAAGCAAAAGTAACTCTATAGTTAATAAAGAATCCATTAGAAAATCATCCAACGGAACAATATTACTGTTATCAGTAGGCGTGAGCGTTCCTCCCCAATCAATAGTAATAACTTTAGCTTCAAGAGCCACATGCTCTGGAATAACAACAGATAGTTCCATTTGTGCTTTATCAACTAGAGTAGTTGAAGCTGCTACACTGGGAGTATGTTCAGATGGAATAGCATCACCTTCTTGCCAAAGAGGGAATTCTGCTCTAAGCTTTTCTACAGAACCCTCGTCAATTCTTCCTTCAATAAATCTACTATCTCTATAAAACGGCTCTATGTCACATCCTTCTGTTTCATTAGCTTCATTATGAATCATTTCGTTCAATTCATAAGCCTCTCTAGGATTATTCCTCATCCACTCCCGTAAGTCAGCAACTGATGTAACACCACCAAGTGCTATTTCTCTCCTTACCCCTTTAAAGTCTCCTTCAAATCGCCCTCTTTCTATTGCTTGAGTATAAAGTGCTATAGTCCTAAGTTCATGGTTTATAGATGTTCCTCCAGCTTGAATGTCTAATTCAAAAACTGTTTTTGTTGACACTGATGTTGCATCAAAAAAAGCGTTATATAAATCCATATCCAGATAAATAACAGTTTCTCCATAAGAGTCTGAAAGACCAATATGTGCCATATGAGCTGTGCGTCTAAGTAAATCATTAATAGGAACAACCCTGAACTCACCTTCTAAACCAAATCGTGAACCATCTACTGTTGGAAAATGTTGAACCATAGTACGTCTTTGTCTTCTGATTTCCTCTTTTTCTTGTGGTGTAGAATCTTCTGGAAAAGGTATGCCTATAAGTGATGTCTCTAAATCCTCTCTTATAACATCTCCCACGTCTTCGTTACTTAACTCTAATAAAGCATCTTTTAATCTTCTTAAATCTTCTGGATTTTGAAAAGCAGATGGAACTCTAAGGTGGGATTCATTACACAAATCTATACCATATACTGTGCTGTTTAAAAGAAACAATCCAGCTATCACTACTGCTACAATCTTCAAATTA
>JAHJDO010000014.1 GCA_018812485.1 bacterium
TTAAATTTATTAATTTATCGTAGATTTCTTCTACTTTTTTAACCTTTAATTTGATATCAAAATATTTCTCTACGCGTCTTCTTCCAGCAAGTCCTATTCTTCTTGCTTCTTCCTTGTTTTTCAGTAATCTAGTAATACTCTCTGCCAATGCCTCTGGATTTCCTGGAGGCACAAGTATGCCAGTTTCTTCATCCTTTACTACCTCTGGTATTCCTCCAACATTAGTAGCCACAACAGGCTTCGATGAGGCCATTGCTTCAAGAACAGCAATACCCAGAGCTTCAGAGATCGAACATAATACAAATACATTTATAATGGAGAGAATGTTAGTAATATCCCGCCTGAAACCAGTAAATATAACTTTTTTGCTAAGACCGACTTCTTTTGCAAGAGACTCTAGTTTGCCTCTTAGCTCACCGTCTCCAACTATCAAAAATCGCACCTCAGGCATTTTCTTTATTATGTATTCCGCTGCTCTCAAGAAGCTTTCGTGATCTTTTAAAGGATCGAGACGCGCAACAATACCCACAACAGGACATTCTTTATCTATCTTAAGCTCATTTTTAAGATTTGCATTATTAACGCTTGTACCAAATTCATTTATATCTATCCCGTTATGAATCGCAATAATCTTTTCATGAGGTATTTTCTCTATTCTTTCAATACATTCCTTAAAATTATTAGATACTGTTATTATTTTGTCAGTACATTTTGATAGTAATTTATCAACCAAAATTTGGCGTTTTAAGACAGGAGAAAATGTTCCGTGCTCTGACGCAATGATAATTGGAACTCCAGCAACCCACGCGCATAGTCTGCCCCATGCATTAGCGGTAAAATTCCATGTATGAACCAAATCTATTTTCTTCTGCCTGATTAAACGAGTTAATTTGAAAATAACAGTAAAATCAAATTTGAATCTTTTATGGAGAAGATGATATTCAATACCAAGTTTTTTTAAATTCTCCTCCATAGGTCCTCCGCGTGTTATACAGCAGACAGTAACATTATACTTATTCTTATCCAGTCTTTTTACCAGCTCTACAAGCTGTCTTTCCGCTCCGCCAATATCCAGAGTAGCAATAATTTGGAGAATATTAGTTTTTTGCATGATAATTATGTTTTTATTTTATTCCGAAGATTATTCCTTTTGCGAGTTCCCTCACTCTATGAAAACTATCTTTACCAGTAAATGTGAGGGAAAAGGCAAAAAGAGATTTTACCATTAGGGGAAATGTGAAGAATGACTTTATAAACTTGCCGCGCGCTTTTTGATAATCTTTTCTATATGTACAGTTAATCCCTAGATGATAGTGATAATGTGCAACACTGTAATAATATGACATAAGTTTCTTTACAGCAGGGTATTCAAAGTTAAGATTTTTGAGAATGTTTCTGAAATTCATCTGGATTTGTTTCAGATCCGCTTTATTAAACTCGCTACCATGGTGCAAAAATAATGCTAGCTTTTTTACTTGTTCAAAATCAATTTCCAGTGCCGTAAAAGTTTTTATATAATAATCAAGAGTATAGCTGTATTCGTTACAAAGACTTTCCAATTTTGCAGATTTGAGCTGCGATTGAGAATGCTGTCTTATCTTTAGAAGATATTCGGGAATATTTAATATAGTATAGTTGTCTGCC
The DNA here is from genome assembly GCA_018812485.1 of bacterium. Lineage (NCBI taxonomy): Bacteria > bacterium. The sequence goes on from JAHJDO010000014.1 coordinate 1,645, forward strand.
AGTAACTTTACCCACAGGTTTAAATCTGCACCTATTAATAATTCAGTGTTATAAAGCCCCATTTGATGGATATGCTGTATTCTCATTAATGAACTCCCGTGATTTACAGGTGAATCAAACAGTGCCTTAAACTTCATATTTCTTATGCCTAGAGGAATCTTATAATAGGATAAAGTGTTGCCATTCTCGTCTATTATTATTGAATAGGAACTAACCACAGAAAGATTTCTATCTTTAGTCATATAACCATACAAAATCTCGAGTCTTTCAGGCATAGAAATATCATCTGCATCCATTCTTGCCATAAACGGGGTTTCTACTAATTCAATCCCTTTATTTAAGGACACAATCTGCCCCATATTCTTTTCGTTTAGGACCAGCTTAATTCTTGTATCCTTGTAAGACTTTATTATTTCAACAGTTCTATCTGCGCTGCCATCGTCAATAATTAAAAAAATAAAGTCTTTAAGTGTTTGATTTAGAATGCTGTCTATAGCTTCTCTTAAATACTTCTCACCATTATAGACAGCCATTAAAACAGTTATAAAAGGATTTGTATTCAAGTTTTCCATTGGTTTTAATTAATATTGTTGTGTTTATAGAATTGTATTTTGATTCTTGAAATAGTCTATTAAATTTTGTACAGCTTCAATTTCCATACTTTTCCTGCACTCAACGGTGTACGATCCAGCATGAGGAGTTAGAATCACTTGGGGATATTTCTTTAAAAGGCCGGAATACGGTTCGCAATTAAATGTGTCCAACCACGCCCCTCTAATTTTACCATTTTCTAGTGCTTGGATCAAAGACTTCTCATCTATTAGTCCCCCTCTAGCAGCATTCAACAAAAAGACACCTTCTTTAATAAGTCGAAACTCATTGCTCCCAATAATCGGATGTTCGCCACTGGCATGAATAGTTATAATATCAGCTATTGGAAGCGCTCGGGCAAGAGAATATAATTTTATCCCGTCTGCTGATCCATTCCTATTTTTGTGTAAGCTTGGCTCAACTGCAATAAGATTGACATTGAAAGGCTTGAGTAATGTAGCAACTTTTTTACCAATTCGACCAAGTCCAATAATTACAACGGTTTTGCCCTCAAGCTGCACGCCAGCCCTCTTTATCCACTTGTTGCCGTGTAAATCCATATTCATCTGTGGAATTTGTCTCAACAGACTTATCATGACGCCTATAGTAAGTTCAGCTACAGCACTTGTTGGTCCATGAGGTGTATAACAAATTTTGATATGTAACTTTCTTGCTACTTTTAAGTCAATGTTTGATATTCCTGAGCCGCATCGCGAAATAACCTTCAATTTGGTTTTTTCTAGAACTTCTCGATCAAGAGGTTCTAAACCAGCAATCAAACCAGCTACATCATCGGATAATAGCTCAAGTAATTCATCTTTAGTCAACCGGCGCTTATAGGGATTTGTAATTATCTCACAACCTGCTTTTGCTAAATGCTCTAAGGGGGTACGATCGTATACACCAAAGACAGAAGGCCCTATTAAGGTCTTTACGCCTTTTAATGGTTTCTTCACTTTTTCTCCATATTTTGTTCTTTCTGTATTCTATGCTGCAACCAATAGGATAATAAATGGCCCATAATTAAATGGATATCTTCAACCGGTCCGAACTCTCCCTTCATTGATTTGACATGAATAACCACATCAGAAAATTCTTTTAGTTTCCCCCCATCAAATCCGACAAGAGCCATGACCACACCGCCTTGGGCTTTAACCCATTCAGCTGCAGTAACTATGTTTTGCGAATTCCCACTTGCTGAAATAGCGACAAGCTTATCTCCACGCTGATAATGAATGCGAAGCTGATCAACAAATAAATTATCATATCCATCATCGTTTGCTATCGCAAGCATAACGGCTGTATTATCAGTCAATGATAGAACACGAAATGGTGTGTCAGTTTTGGTTCTTTTGCGGATGTCATTGCCAAAGTCATTTGCCATATGTGAGGCAGTTACAGCAGAACCCCCATTTCCAATGAAGAAGATTGTATTGCGATTTTGCCGAGCCTTTTCCATTTCATCAGCAAATGCCGCAATGGCATCCAAATCAAGCTCATTTAGCAATTTAAGAAAATAGCTGAAATAATGTTTGGAGAATTGTTGAATATTTGAAGATTTTTCAAGTAACTGTTCTATGTTGTGTCGAGTAGACATCTTTTATCTCCTCCTTTAGTTATTTAATGCTCCTCATCGAAGCGTACCCACGGACTTTATTTGTCTGGATAAAATCCCATTTTGATTCTTTGTCTGTGAGACGATAAAATATTCGTTTTAATATGTCAAAAATAATCTTATTTAAAAAATTGTCTCCCTCTGCTATCCATATCAATCCATAAAAGATTTTCGGAAGTTTAAAATATAATTGAAACGTTTGAAACAGACCACGTAGAGTCTTATTAGAAATCTGTCTAAGGCTAAGGCATGACTCTGCTCTATAAACATTTTCGTATTTTTTTTCTTTGCAAGGATCAAAAAAGTTCTCTTTTATACACAAATTTCGTAGTTCAGTGCCGCGATAGGGATGAAAAAAGGTAAGCGTGGTCGTAGTAGGATTTGCTTTTCTGTTAAGTTCTATGGTATCAAATATATGTACTCTTTTCTCATAGGGTATTCCAATCATATTAAACGATGAACTGCGTATTTTATATTTTCGCGCTAGACTAAATACATAAATTATCTGATCATTTTTATAAATTCTTCCTAATACGTCTTTTCTTATTTTTGGATTCCCTGATTCTAGCCCAACACATACGTTGCGACAACCTGCATCAACCATCTTAGCAAACGCCCATTCTTCTATGAGCCCGGGATGTAAGCTGACAGAAAATGGAAGATCAACGTGTTTCTTATAGAGCCTGCAAAAATCATCTAATATCTCGCGTTCGTGGAGTGGGAAAATATCATCTATAAAAAACACAAAATTCAGATTGTATTTTTCTTTGTAGGACACTATTTCCTTAATTAATAAATCGGGTTTTTTAATTCTGTAAAATTCCCCCTTATGTTTATATATTCGAGATAATGCAAAATTCCCACAGTATTTACAACGAAACAAACATCCTCGAGTCATAGAGAAAATTCCCATCCTATACATTTTACCACCTAATGGTCTTAAAATGTGTCGCTGGTCAAAGATATCCCAATCTGGAAGAAGGATTTTATTAACATCGAGTAATGGCCTAACCTCGTTTTTGTAAATCTCCCCATTTTCTTTAATCCACATATTTTTTATATTTTTAATATCTTTTCTATGTTGCATTTTATTACATAACTCACTTATTGCCTCTTCTCCTTCACCGATGCATATCATATCCACACAATCCTCTGCAATCACTTCATCTGGAGCAAAGGTCGCTGTAGATCCACCAACTATTGTTATTATATTCTTATGTTTAGTTTTAATTTTTTTTAGCAGTTCCAAACCAAAATCGTAATTAGGATCAACCGCGCTCATGGCAATTATATCAGGATTAAATGATTTAGTTACGCATTCAAGTTCAGCCATGACATCAGTATCTTTTTCTATTAATCCGTATTTTTTAAGATCTGGATTGCGTACCTGTAATGATAGAGCACGCAGTTCTTCATCATTTTGAATATCGCTGCATTTCATGAATGTTGTGTCAAAAACCTTGACCTCATGACCATCCCTTTTTAGGTACGAAGACAGATAGCTGATACCAAGTGGCATACGTGTTGTCATTACTTTATTGGGATACAGAAAAAGAATCTTCATATTAATTCGTCATCTCCCAAAGTTTATTTTTTTATAGCTGCAATGCGAACATGAGAACTCAATTGGGACTGTTGTAAAAATTCTTGAAACAAATGCAATACGCTCTCATTGCGCTTACAGAAAACATATTTCCAGAAATTATGAAGTGGAATATCAGGATTTCTCTCATAGGTGTTTTTAACTATTTCTACGTCAAGTCTCCCCGGAGTACTGGCTTCAATTATCTCAAATCCCGCCATTTCTATCTGGCCTGTCAATGCTTCCATAGACAGGAGATTAATACGGTCGAGTGGGATGATATTGGGAGAATATTCTCCTAATATTTGATACTCAAAACCGCTGATTGTTGTTGAAGTAATAAGCAATAGTCCATTCTTTCTGCATGCCCCATATGCATCTTTAAGTAACTTCATGGGCTCAAAGACTCTCTCTATCACTTCAAATGCCAAAAATAGGTCGATTTTACTTTTAATAGCTTTATTACTTTCAATAATCTTAACGTTCTTAGGGAGTAGATTTTCTTGCTCAAAACATTCAGGCAAAAGTGATAGGATAGATTTAAAAATATTTATATTAGCAACTTCTTGTAACAAAGTTGGATATTTTGTTGCGTAATCTAAAAGAACCGTTGTATTTGAGAGGTATTTTGCAGCCAGCTCCATTATCCATTGGACACGAAGTGAAAAAACTTTTTTAGATCGAGATTCTAACGTATTTTTCATATAGGTATTTCTGAAAAACCGACCCGCCAGAGAATCTTTATAAAAACCTCTTAGCATCTCTGCTGTTGGTCTAGGAGAAACATAGAGAGAACCACACTTACTACACAAATGGTAATTAAATCCCAACTTTTTAAATGCAAATTTCGAATCCTTAGCTGAACAGCCTGGGCAACTAATCGTTATAAACATAGAATTGTTGGGAAATATTTTTTGTATGTCTTCAAGAAGAAGATGCTTATATTTATTGTAAACATCTTCTGAACGAATGTCTGACTCCTTCAAATTATCTAAAAACACAACATTTTTCATTACCTATTTCCTCCTAAGAGCGTTTCTAAATTTCCATCGCTCATCAGCATTATAAATCTTCTGGACCAATTCCATGGTCTTTACTGCATCTTCAACGCCACCATTAGAGACAGGTTTGTTTTCCATTATATACCCTACAAACTCATTAACTTCAACAATCCATGACTTATCGTCATCATAATATGTTATGCTTTCTTGCGGATTAGGCAGAGGATATCCCTTTTTGTCATAAATACAAGAAGCGATTTTCAATGTTTCTTTACCGTATAATTGCGTTGAAGACAATATCCCGTCTATCTCCAAATACCCCCTTTCTAGATATATTTCCAGAAGAAATTTGTGCCGCCATTGCGTTGCTGACGAATGGAGCATTGCTGTCTGACCTGTGCTACTATTACGCATCATAACAAAAGCATTGTCTTCAACCCCAACTGACCAAAATGAATGTCCGATAAAACTTTTTATTTCATCAAACCCTCCGCAAAAATACCGGAATAAGTCTAACATATGAATCCCTTGGTCTATCAAGATTCCTCCACCGGATAAACTTTCATTGTTTCTCCAGTTATTATCGTATCCAGAACCCCCAGCCTTTCCATAAACACCCCTTAACCACATAACCTGCCCTAAATGTCCCTTATCGACAATAGACTTGGCATCGATTACTGCCTCATGATAGCGATGATTAAAGCCAAATTTAACCTTAACCTTTGATTTTTTTAGTGAAGCATTGTGTATGCTTTTGGCATCCTCTAACGTCTTTCCCGGAGGTTTCTCACTAAATACATGAATCCCTCGTGATATTGCATCAATAACAATTTCAGTAGTGTAGCAATTATAGGTGCATACAAAAACCATATCAGGACATTTATCTAATAATTTTTTATAATCGGAATAGTACGGCACTTTGGAATTCTGGACTGCCTCGGTGTTTATATCACAAAGACCTATTAACTCTAAATGGGGACAAGCCTTAATACATTCATTGCGTATTTTACCAACCTTACCGTAACCTATTATTCCTGCTTTAAGGGGATTTTTTATTTCATTCATGATATTTTTTAATGCTTCCTCCTAAAAAGAGTCTCCAATCAAGAACTTTTGCCAACATTAAAATATTTTTCCTGATAAACCTTTCTTAACTCCTCAAATATCCTGTTACCTTCTGCATCAAACTTTTCGGCTCTTTTTATTTTTTGCCAATACTTTTTAGGCATTCTTGCATACAGGGAAAAAGTCCTTCTTAATCCTATAATTTCCTCCCTTGATAACTGAGGCATATTAAGAGATGCATCAACATTCAATGATCCGGGATTGAAACTCTTTGAGATATATCCTCTTTCTACGCAAACTTTATGCAAAGGAGTCCCATGAAAAGGAGAAAAAGCAAGAGCATTTGTAGTATCAAAAGTTAACTTTCTGTTTAATTCAATTGTATCAAAAACGAGTTCTCTGGTTTCATCTGGAAAACCAATTATGTTATTTACCGTCAAGGGAATTCCAGCGTCTGCGAGTATTTTAGAAACCTCAATAATTTTTGTGTTATCAAATTTTTTCTTGAGCACTTTTTTCCTGAATTCCTCGTTCCCATGTTCTAAGCCAATGGACATTCTATGGCAACCGATCTCTTTCAGTTTCCTGGCTCTATACTTTGTAATCGTTTCTACTCTTGATTGCATCCAGAAGGGGAGTTTAAATTCACTATATATCTTTACAAATCTATCAAATTCACTGTCATTCATTGTCAGGAAAGTATCTGACGTAAAATAAATATACTCAGCGTCCCATTTTTTAATTAAATATTGCAGTTCTTTTTGAATCTGATTTATGCTTTTCTTTCTGAAAAAAGTTTTAAAATCATTTCTTCTATATAATTCATCCATGGACGGAGAATTACAAAAAGTGCATGCATAAAGACATCCCCTATTTGTCTCTATGGGTACTGTCCTATAAATCTGCCCAGCCATAGGTCGAAAAAGTCTTTCTGGTTCAAAGAGACTGTAATCAGGAATGGGCAAAGTCTCTAGATCAATTGGTTTTCTTAACCTATTTTTGATTATTTTATTCCCTTTTTTAACCCAGAGATTCTCTATATTCAAGTAATCCCTATTTGCTGCTATTTTCTTGCAGATTTCAACAAGTGCTCCTTCGCCTTCGCCCAAACAAACTATGTTAACATTCTTGTTTGAAAGCACAATTTCTGGAGCAAATGTTGCAAAGACCCCTCCTACTATAATCGGAATATTAAAATTTTCGATTGACTTAAGCAAAAATGTAGCTATAGGGTAAGTACATTCCAAGACAGAGACGGCAATTAAATCAGGATTAAATTCTTCTGCTTTCTTTATTAAATCAGATCCCATATTTGTTTCTTTTAGCTTGACACCTCTTTGACCGTAGTCGAATGGTCTGACCTGTAAATTTTTCTCCTTTGCATCATCAGAGGATATTTCATCTCTGGTGTAAAATGTTGTATCAAACAAATCTACCTCAAAATGTTCCTGTTTCAATAAGGCAACGAATATTCCTACCGAGATCGGTGGCGGATTCAATAATTTACCATTCGGATATAGGATTAACACTTTGAACTTCTTCACAAATCTCCTTCTGCTAATAAATATTCATTAAAAACGCTCTAATGCTTCAAATATCTTATTATCTGACATACTTCCAATCCAAACTTTATTCTTCACTTCTTGAGAGGGCCACCACGAACCACTGTTAATAAATTTTTTATATCGAAAATAATCCAGGCCTACATGATAATGTTTCTTCTGTGCATCATGCAAAATTACTATACCTGCAGGTAAAAGGATTTCTTTAACCGTTTGAATACAATGTCTTCTAAAGCGCGCATCTACAATCACAATATCGAATTTTTTCTTAAATTTCTTGGGAAAGGCAACATAGGTTTTCTCGTTTTCTAACTTCGGACTAAAAACTCCACAAAGAGGAGGTGTTACCCAGTCGGGTTTTTCCCAAAATGGCTTAAATTCTTTGACATATAATGAAACGTATGTCTCCAGATTTCTCTTTTTTACCATTAATTTGACCTTTTCATACCAGCTTATGCTATTTTCTATTGAATGCCATTCAAATTCTATGCCTTTTTTGCGGAGATAGTTTGCGTAGTAAACGGTACTGAATCCACTGCCCCACTCAAAGACCCTAATTTGCTTCTTGCCTGTGACATTATCAAAAACTTTCTTAAATATCTGCCTCTCTTTTCTTGTCTGTGCGGGCAATCCTAGTATACGATTCATAGCCATTCTACCGTCAAAATACAATAAAACTTCAAGCCATTTTATAAGCTTTTTTGTGTTCATAAGTCCGCCCTTTATTCTCCGCCTGTCAAAGAAACTATTTGTCCATTCATATATGCTGACTTGCTGTTCAAAAGACACATAATCCACCAAGCGGCTTCATCAGGGGTGCCCATCCTTTTTGCCGGGATTAATTGTATTCTCTCATCAAGGTCTTTTATATGACGCCGATGAAATGGCGTGTCAAAAACGCCCAGTCTTAAAGCATTAATTCTTATTCCTAAAGGAGCACAATATCGGCTTAAAGAAAAGGTCATCGTCTCTAGAGCAGACTTCGATAAACCATAAAATAATGTGTGAAGACTCCCCCCAAATTTAGCAGCAATACTTGATATATTTACTATAGACCCCTTTATTCCATCCTTTTCCATTCTTTTTATTGCAAGTCTGCTTAACCGAAATGGCGCTTTCAAGTTCAAGGCTAAATCTGCCTCCATATCCGCTTCTGCAATATCGGGAAAGTGCTTACGGATACTCACATCTCCTGCATTATTAACCAATCCATCTATCCCGCCAGCCCAGTCTGTAAAGCTCTTAAAAAGGTACTGCGTTTCTTGAATACTCCGTAAATCCGCTTTTAAAATACACAAATTCTCTTTCACATCAATCTTTGTGTCTGACACTAATTCTTCGCTATCTGGCTTATTTTTGCAATAATGTGCTCCGACACGGGCTCCTCGCTTCAATAATTCATTAACAAGGACTCTGCCGATACCACCCGAAGCGCCAGTTACTAATACCCTAAACCCGTTAAAATCCTTATCTGGCATTATTCTCCCCCTTTCTCTAAAACACTTGTTTTAATGATTTGAGCTGATCGTAACGGACAATCTAAGCAGCTTTCTATTGTATGAGCACGGCCATCATCGTGAATTTTTCTCATTTGCATCAGTTTATCAGATTTCCATGCTTCTTCGATACTTATCTCAGGAACTTTACCAAGACACATTTTGCAAAAGGTATCGTTCACGCAAGGCATGACTCGTCCGTCCCAAGAAATTGTCATGCGTTGCCAGAGTTGAGGACAAATCCAATCGCTCTTACCTAATGCTACACGGTTAACTTCATTTTTTAAGTCAATGTATGCAACCTCATCAACAATCTCATCCCAAAATTCACAATAGTTCTCTATGTTTGATTTTAATTCTTCAAGTAATACTGTCTGCACCCTTACCCAAGGAAGAGATTTGTTGAGTTTTTCTTTGATTGACATAAAGTTTTTGATATTTTCTAACGTTTTTTCAAAAACAGCCCCAACTCTCTGTGATTCATAAAATTCTTTTTCATAACCTTCAAAAGAAATAATTATTCGGTCTATTCCAGACTCAATTAAGGTTTTGGACTTGGCTTCGGTAAGTAACACAGCGTTGGTGTTTATGAATACATCTATGATTCCTTTATCCTTTGCGTAAGAAATCATCTCAGGAAGCTTTGGATGGAGAAGCGGCTCCCCTCTCCAGTTCAGCTTAAGAGAATACAACCCCTTCTCGCTTCCTTCGTCAATGATGGACTTATACCTTTCTAATTCCATCAAGCCATTCCCAAAATTGGCATGTGTTGTAATGCAGAAATCGCATTTTAGGTTGCATGATGACGTTGCCTCAATATCTAAATGAATTGGAAAACGGCCAACTCTTCTTTTGCTGGGATATTCTTCCCATTTTTTTCGGTATTCCTTGTATCTCTCCAAATCAAAAGGAGACAACCCCCTTTTTTTGAGCCTATGGAAATTACCATTTATCTCTATCTTTGACATATTCAATCCTCACTCAACATCTGATAAACAGAGTCATTTTCCAATGCCTTTTCAACATTTATCAAATCATCAGGGGTATCTACTCCGATTGTTTGCATTTCTGTTATTAAAATGTGTAGAGGCAGATCATGGTCAATCGCACGTAACAAATCAATCCCTTCCTGTAATTCCAGAGGGCCTTCAGGAAGCTTTGAAAGTTTCACACAAAAATCGCTCCTGAATCCTAGAATTGGAACTTGACGATAAACAGGATATTTTCTTTCGTTGATCAATGCTGAAGGTATGGGATATCGGGAAAAATACGCAACACGCTTTTTGATAGTACTAACTACCTTTACTGTATGAGCAGAATTCATTTCAACTTCAGTCTTGATTTCAGAAACAGGATTTACGCATTGTATCTCAGCATTATTCTTCAATTCCTTTACCACATCATCAATAAGCTGTGGATTCAACAACGGCTCATCCCCCTGAATATTTAAGATAATATCGCACGGGATTTTTTCTGCCACTTCAGCCACCCGATCATTGGACCTCGTGTGTTTATTTGACGTCATTATTGTCCGCGCGCCAAATCCTTCCGCAATGTCCTTGATTTCTTCATCGCAGGTAGCAATCACCACATCATCCAGAAAGTTACTCAACAAGCTACGCCTCCATACATGCCATATCATTGGCTTCCCACGTATTAGTTTTAAAGGTTTTCCAGGAAAACGGCTTGAAGCCATACGGGCGGGGATTACACCTAATACCGGTACTTTTCTGTTTGCGTTCATAAAAGCTCCTTTATAAAAAAACCTTCATTTTTTCTTTAGTCGGTTTTGTAAAATACTCAGATAATGCCTGTTTTGCAATCTTATGAAACGTTTCCCTGTCTCCGTCAAGAAGTGTTCCGATTAATTGCAGTTGTTCTTTTATCTCAGAAGCAGTATTAACAGGCTTCAAAGGATAATCGGGGGACATAAAAGGATCGTAATAAAAAGTATTATCAGGAATCACACGAATAACCGGAGTGCCCATTACCACAGATTCCATTACGGTTATTGAAAAGCCTGTTGAGATAACAGCATACGATTTCGGAAGCCAGTCCTGAATGATTCCTCCATCAGCAAATTTATAATCCCTCATCCCAATACTGAACAGGAACCTCGTCAGTGTCCTTCTTGACAGCAAAGGATGTGTTCTTATGTATACCCTGTAACCTTGTGTATTCTTTAATGCTTCCTTTACTTTTAGAAAAAGTTCAAATGCAAGATTATGGCTGGATGTAAATGCAAGAGGAAGCATAAGCACCTTCTTTTCATTACACAGATTATCTTTACTGCTTGAGTTATGTACATATACGGATTCGAATCTAAGGTTAGGACCTGAGTATAATATCTCTCGAGGAAACCCCGCTTTTTCATGCAGTTTAACATAAATTGGACCGCTGTAAATAATTTTATCAGGCAAAGGATGATGATCTTTTTCTCCAGGAGCTAAGTGATAAGCCAGTTGGTTTGGGAAAAATGTGGTATGTTGGAAACCAACAATTTTGGAATCTGGAAAGAACGTTCGACAACCAAGGATAAAGGACTTTTCAGGGGTATTGTTCTCAAATGGATAGTAAAAATAATCAATTTCAAATCCCAGTTCCTTCAATCTCTTAAGCATGGCATAACATAAATTCAGGTTAAGAAGTTCTCTTTGGAATGGTTGTTCTTTCAGTATCTCAATAAATATAGGTCTAATATCTATTTTTTTAATTTCAATATTACTTACATGCTTTTTTAGTAATTTATAATCATTGTATAGTGCTCTGAAATAGTCTGACACTTTCAGATATTGATCAGGAATCAAAAAAGACAATTCTTGCTTCTTTGCCAGAGCGTATATTTTATCTATAGATTCGTGGCAATTATAGAACATGGGAAGGATCCATACCTCATAATTATTAGCACGCAACCACTCCGGCAAAGGACCAAAATTTCTATCTTTTAATTTTCCAGATTTATCAATAGTAACCCAGCTTCTTATAACCACCCTTTTCTTTGCGTGCGTTTTTTTCGCCTTATCTGGTTTAAACAAAGCTAATACAGCTCTACGGCTTTGCAGTCTCTCCAACAAAAAATAAAAAATACTTACACCATAGATCAACCATCTCTTTATAATCGTCATATATTCATTCAATCTTATCCTCTTGGTCACAACCTGATATTCATCTTTCTTTGCAACATTTGAAATGCAATCCGCCAATGCGGAACTGTCCACAATAAATATTAAATCCTTATCTGAATCAGAGAGTATTTTTTTTGCGCAAAATAAATATGTAGTATTAAGGTGTAATCGCGATGCAGAGGTACTTCCAGAAGCAAAATTCGCACCCCACCACTCAAGTGAATCGTCTTTCCTATTTAATTCTGAAATTAGATGCAAAAAAGCGCCCTTGATTTCTTGAAAGGTTTCGTTGAACAAACCGGACAGAGTCTTAATCTCTATCTTATCACCTAGTTTATTTTGCAAGTATACTAAATGGGCAGTATCATCACTTAAATAGTAACATAATGAATTTGAGCCAATTGACTTTGGAATCAAGGTTTTTGCAAATTTTTTAGGAATTAGAGTTACACGGTTCATAGATGCCTTTTTCTAGGAGGTCTTTTTCTTAAATGAAATTATATTTTTAACCAAATTATAATTCTCTTTGGTAAGAAGTCTTATTCTGAGGCCAACATACGCATAACATAATAAAGATGTCAATTTGACCATTAGGCGAATAGAATACTCAACTGAAAAATTCCTCAGTATAATCATCAGAAGAGAAGAACCAAAAAATACCAGAAAAATTGCTGCTATTTTCTTGTATTCCCACTTAATCTCGTAGTAGTGTTGAGCAACTACAAAAAAAATTGACCCGGAAATTAGTCCTGCTATAAACGTTGCCCATGCGGCACCAATAGCGCCCCACTTAATTATAAAAGGTATATTTAGCAGAATATTCAAGCCGATTGCCACCATGGTAAGAAGAGAGGCAATATGAGTCTTCTTCGTGAAAATAAGTTGATTGCCAGTTAGTTTTCCGAAAAATAGAAATCCGTAATACATGGAAAGAATAATGACGATATTAATGGCACTATGATAAGACGATGGAGTCAACACAGATATAATCTCTTCCGAAAATAAAGCTATAATAAGAGCAATAGCAATAGAAACATAAGCAAACGGAGTTAGATATCTGCCAACTGATTCTCCGCCTTTTTCTTTCAGGTCAAACATCTTTTTATACGTTTGGGGTATGAACACATGTTCCAATGATGTCATATAGTTAAAAACGAAATAAGATATTCTTTGTCCAATACTGTATATGCCTACGCCACCCAGTGACGCCAAGAGACCAATCATGTATTTATCAAATTGAGATCCTATGACTCCAAAAAATATTCGCGGCGTTAAAGGATAACTTATTTTAAGTGATTCCAATAATAGCTTTTTGCTGAATGACAATGGTAATAAAGTCAGGGATTTATAACTCAATATAAAAAACATTATAATTGAAGAAAACAATTGCGCATAAACTAACCCGATTACACCAATTCGTAGGAAAGCTATCATATAAAGAGATAGAACAAAGCTAATTAAAATGTATGCTATGGTATAAGCTACATAATGTTTAGCTTTCTCTGAATTCTTGAAATATGCCAAATAATACTGGTGCAGCCTGGTTACAGAACTGGCGCAAAAGGCGCAGAGCATGATACGAACATATAACGGGGAATGGAAAATAAGATTGGATAAGGGAACCCTGAACAAGTAAGTTAAAACAAGCAAGAACAAAAAATTGCAGGTTACAAACAGCAAAGTTGTATATAGTAATTGCGCAGACTTCTGTTTATCGTTTCTATATTTGAAATAATTACGGTCATAAGATGCCACCATGCCAAAGTTTACCAAACCGGCAGCAAATGTAGCATATACTTGCGACAAAGCCAAAACACCGTAATCTTCTTTAGTTAATATTCTTGTAAAGATAGGAAGCGTAATAAAAGGCATCAGAGTATTAATTAACATTGGCAACATGTAAAAAAAAGAGTTTTTAATTTGTTCCTGCTTATCTTTGTTATTCATATAATGTATTTATTTTTTTAGCAATTGTCTGAACCTTGTTAAGGCCAAACCATCAAGTGATGATTCGACTTTCCCCTTTATATATTGGTCCAAATAGTTATTGTATTCTTCATCATTAACCTTGTATAAAAGAGAATCAATTCTTTCCTTAAGATTTGCATATCCATGTATTACTAATCCGGGGATATTGTCATAAATAGTACCGCGATGCTTATTCCCGGATTCATACCAGATGGCCTTTTTCCTTGCACCAAGAGCCTCAACCGTCGGAGACGAATAACAATGTGTTATTACCAAATCACTGGCTGCCATAATGGACGGGGTATCGCCTGAATCTCCTGCCCAATAAACTTTTGGGTTTCGCTTTAAAATGTTCCATAAGTGAATAATATCCCTGCCTCTTTTGGCAGAAGACCATTGCGAGTAAGGTGACACAAAAAAAGCTTCATCCTTAGACGACTTAATTATTACCAGAATATCCTCCCTTTCATCCAATAACGTTATTATGTCCTGGTAAAAATAGATTGCATCTTGAAAAGTAGTAGGAGCGTCCTCCGAGTCTACGAAAGTTGTATCAAAAAAAACTAGTATTTTTGTTTCGCTATTTATATTAAGCTTGAAATGTTCTAATATTAATTTTTTTTCCATCTCCTTTGAGCTTTTAGACACCATCTCTGAATAGATGTTGCCAATAATATGATATTTTCTCACTTTTGGTAAATGTAATCCGTGATAACTAACCATATCCTCGTGTACTGCAAGATAATTATCGCTGTTCAAAAATGCCCACAATATATTACGATAACAGTTGAAATCATCATCCTTGGCGTAGATTAATCCTCTCCCTATAGAAAAGGCATAATCCCATGTTTCTCCGCCTTGCTCTCTCACAAGAATATTGATAGCTAATTGCCTTAGTGATTCCTGATTTGTATATATATAATTTTTAAAACTTACACGGTTAAAGATTATCTGCTGTTCAATAAAGGTATTCAGACTGTGTATAGAGGCTGATAAAAATGTCAATAAAGAACTGTTGAATCTTATCGCTATTCCTAACAGTGCAAAAAAAACATCACTTATCCGGTTAGTTGAAACATTAGATATTATGTATTTGTATATCCCTTGCCCTCTTAGAAAGTTATACCCCTTCTTCTTATAAGAAGTCAGCCATTCATCATCGACCGAGATATTAAGCATGAATATGGTATTTTCTATATTGATTTTCTTATGATCTAATATAAAGTCAAAGTTTCTCCCACCCTTGAACTTGATTAGAAATACTTGATCTATAGGAACTGCATATTTGAAATGACTAATACTCGGGGAGGCTGCATGAATTAATCTTCCTGTGATTATTAACGCGACCTTAAGAAGAAGATAGAAAAACGTTTTTCCAAAAAACCTGAGCTTGTCGCATATTCTGATAATAGGTAATAGGGGGAGAATCCAATTGCAAAAGTCAATGTTTTTAAGAGCATTTATTTTGTAATTACTATGCTCAGCAATCATTTTTTCATAGAATCTATAATAGTCAGGGTAAAAAAGTATTTTTTGCAAACCTGCTCTTTCCCCTTCGGCATTTAAATAATTGTTTATATAAATATACTTAAATATTTCTTCCAACAACGATTTCTTAAATATCAAATCTATTTCATTGCTTCCATAAAGACCGGCAATAATTCTCTGCAACCTTTTATTTTTCAAATTATTATATATTACTTCTGTCTGGTCAATAGCTCTGCCGTGCTCTTTAGTATGGGGTTTAATATAAATCCTAATGATTTTTTCAGCATTTATTAATCGTCGCAGCCACGTGCATTTCTTCATGTCATAAGTAAAGTCAAAAACATATATCTTATGCCTTCGCTGTAAATGATACATTATGATGGGATAATGTATTAATCGAATTCTTTCAAAGACTATTTTTATTTCTTTTTCTGACATAAGATTAGTACCAGCCTATTAAGCATAAAGTTACCAAAGACATCAGGTCTGTGCATTCTGTGCCAATTAGTTCTGTGCCGTTTAAGTAAGCATCTACAATCTTTCGCATATATTGAAGATTGAAATAATCTTCTTGCAATATACTTTCGTACGGATAACCTTTAATCAATTCTTTGAAATAAGTTGACACAAAAGATTCAAAAAGAATTTCATTGAAATGGCAAAATCCATGATTTACGTCGTAAAGATAAGAGTGAGGTCCAGTCTGAAAATCTATAGGGTAGTCCAGATTATTTGCAAGCATCCATTTTAGGGGATACTTGGTAGGTTTGAGCTCAAGTCCTCTTCCCCAATTTTCAGGCATTTCGCTGAGAAAACGCTGTAACCTGCCATCCCAAAAAGGCGATCTAATTTTCATGGCACCTGCAACAAGTCTTGTTTCAAATGTCCTGACAGCACTACTCTGCCAATGAAAACTGTTGTAGAGATATAACATCCAAGCATAAAGTGTTTC
Organism: bacterium; assembly: GCA_018812485.1. Lineage (NCBI taxonomy): Bacteria > bacterium. The sequence goes on from JAHJDO010000014.1 coordinate 18,090, forward strand.
AGGAGTTAAACTATCGACTGCATCCCTAAGATAGATTCTATATATTTCGTTTTCAAATTTTTTAGCTCCATCATATGTAAGCATTTTTTTGTTCAAGACGCTGTAAAATGGCATACGTTTACTCCCGAGGAAAAACGAACTAAGATATTTAAAGCACCGTTGTTTTTTATGCAAATCGCTTTTATCATCAAAAATAGCCGGCTTTAAGCGTTCTTTAAGAAATTTATAGACAATATCACTCTTATAATCGTTATTTATAACACGTCCGAAGAACTTAGCCCCGTAAAGATAAGAAGCCATTTTGTCGCTGTATTCACGGAATCCCAAATCGGGATGATCTAAAATCGTAGCAAATTGTGAAAAGCCTAAATTATGCGCGCCATCGCTTATTTCACCTGAAAAAACAGCATCTTTAGCGCTGCCGTGTTTTAAAACAAAATCGGATAATCTATAAGGATTGTAAGCAGTTATTGTGTAAATATGCTGTCTTCGCAAAGGAGCACGTATAATTTTCCAGTAATCTACAGCACCCTGATTGCATAAATCCAAGGGAACTATATCTACTTGAATTTTATAGTACTGCGCAAATTTTTTGGCTCTGTCTACCTCAAATTGATTGATAGTGCCAGAGCGCGCTGAATAATTCATCTGCCCGATGATACCTCTAACCTTTGATTTTCTATTATGTTTAGCTAATATTGCTAAAAGCGCTGTGGAATCCCACCCGCTTGAAAGAAAGATCCAATTACAGTGATTTGAGCTTCTAATTCTTACCGCATCTTCAAGAATATCGGCATACTCACGGTGTTCGCGCTCACCAAACTGCCGCGAATTAACAGGAGTAAATTCTATCTCTTTTATTCTAATAGCATTGTTATCAAATACTAAATATTCACCAACTCCAAGGCGTTTAATCTCTTTATAAATAGTATGTTTCTTTGGAACACATCCTCCGTAAACTGTTAATAGACCAGCCAGTGCTTCCTGAGAGTAGTGAACCCCGCCTATAAGTTTAACTATTTTTTCTAAATCACTGGAAACAATTGCTTCTTTAGATTTAAACGCATAGAAAGCCTCTGTACGATTAAAAGCATCTCCAAAAATTACCGCTTTATTAGACCCGTATATTGAAATGCCTATAAAATTCCCTTCTAAATATTTAGGGATATCTTCAATCATATGGTTTTCAAACGTATGTTCTAGGATTGCTTTTCCCCTGTCAGAAGCAATATTTGATGGTGCATATGTTCCATTATGTGACTTCACCGCATAAATCATGCCCCAGATAAAAACTCTTCTATTCCCTTTAAGGCAGAGAGCAACAAATGGTTTATCGGAAATAACTAATATATTTTTCGATTGAAACAGAATAAATTGTTTTTTTAGACCACTTTTTGCTTTGGCGATGCATGAACTTCCAAAATAAATATCCATAATTTGTTCTCCCTAAACCGTTTTCAAGCCCGCTGTTTTTCTTTTTGCATAAGAAATATAGCGTCTCATATTAGACGAAACCATAGTGCTAAAATAAAAATCGTACTTTTCTATCTCTGTCAAAGTTTTTGCTTTCTCAATGAAATCATAATGTTCCTCTATATTCCTTACGACCAGTGCAAAGAGTCGGGAACTTTTTAGGTGATATTCTAATAGCGGCTGTTCATAATTGCCCATTGCCCACGCAATAAGATCATAGGAGCACTCATAAAGAATTTTTTCTTGAGTCCTCTGAAGGGGAGTAATTATAATATCGGCTGTCAAAGAAGCGAGCATATTTAATATTTTATGAAAGTCTTTCTGTCTACTAACCTGATATTTCTTACTCTTTTTATAAACAGCACAAGCCGCTTTAACATACTCTGCAATAAAAACTCGCTTTTCTTGGATTCCAAGCGTTTTACCCATTATAGACCGTAAGTGCTTATAAACATCAAATGAATCAATATTGGCATGCTTTTTAATAGAACTCATTAATTTCTTTTTCAAAGCTGCTGTTGTTTTAAAGTGCAAACCTCTGATATCTCTCATATATTGCGAAGCTATCGTGCTAAAAAATTCATAGTTCTCTTTATGAGTTACTAATTCATCGTAAACATCCGATGGAGTCATATTGTAATTGAGACAATGCATAATTATTTCCTTCAAAAATCCTGCGGCATAGCATAGGTGAGCAAAAAGACTGAATTTATGAATCTTCCAAAAATTTTGTTGATTCATTGTCTTTGACTCTGTCACAATCTCATTTGCGTCAACAACATAATGCTCATTAACTTTTGTTACATCTTTTCCCAGTAGTGAATACATTGTCTTAAATCCATATTGTCTTCTTGCATCTTCTGCGTACAATTCAGCTCCCTTAATTAGATAAAACTGACCAATATAGATACTATCAAAACCCTGCTGTATGGCTTTCAAAAATCCTTTTCGAAACGAGTTGTATGTTTCACCCGGCAATCCCGAAATAAGCTCGGTTGAAGTTGCGATTTTGTTTGTATGAGCAAATATAACCATGTCTTTAACTTTATCCAAGGATATATTTCTCCTTTTAACATTCTTTAAAACTTGTTTATTAAAGGACTGGAAACTCATGTTTAGAGGCAGTAAAGGCTTCAATAACTTTGCCATTTTTTTAACATTTTCAATCGGTCCGTTTGCCGCGTAATAAACTCTTAATGAAACTGGATAACCACAGTTGTTGTAAAGCGTTCTGATAAACTCTGCCAGCTGAACATCGTGAGCAACAATTCCCCAATTTGGGTCTGCTATTCTCAAAACTCTATTTGGGCTGTGGTCTTTTAAATACAGAATCTCCCTTTTAAGATACTCCACGCTATGAGTGTAAAGGCGCGAAGAGTGACCTCCAATCGTACAATAACCGCATCTATAAGGACATCCTCTGGCTGTTTCAAGCTGGGGCATTGATTGAAACCGTTCAAAAAAATCTGTAAATAAACCCATTGAGTAAGGAGAAGGTATTTCATCTAAATCATAAAGCGTTGGAGCAGGTTTCCCGCTGAATACTTTTTCTCCTATTAAAACACTGCATCCATTAATTCTCTGAGTTTTTAGTTCCAATCGCTTTCTGCATGCAATAAATCTACCTACAATATCTGCAAATGGCACTTCTCCATAACCATGGACAATAATGTCAATATGCGGATTAGAAATAAGCAGTTGCAAATCCTCATTTAACAAACACGACACGGAATCGTCATTTTTCTCCAATTTTTGAGTTGTATTTGTGCTCACAAATCCTATATTAAGCCCGCCAAAAACAATCAATGTATCGGGAGCTATGCATCTGAGAAAGGCGGATACAGTAAGACTCAAATTGTCATTCCATGAGTAATAGCCAAATCCGACAATGTGTGGAGTCTTTTTTTTAATTGCTTTGTATAAATCATCAAACTGTCTGAATAGTTTTAGTTCAATTTCATCACCATGCAATTTTTTACAATATGCCCCTATAGTGCCAATTCCCAATGGAATTGTTCCTAAGGTTAATCCAAAACCATTATGAGCTAATTCTACAAGATAGATAATAACCTTGTTTTTATTCACATATACCCTTGAATATCATCGATTTGATAAGCCGCATAATTCAGCTTGTGAATTTCGCAATTTAGTCTTTATTAAAGTCTCTTTGTAGGATTCCCATATAAACCTTGTCCACATATTTCCCATCTAAATTAAGCATTTTTGTTAATCTACCTTCAATCTGAAATCCAACCTTTTGATATGCTTTTATTGCTGCTTTGTGAGGTGCATGTACACCCAAAATAACTTTATTCAAATTCAATCTATTAAAAGCATATTTCAATAATAGTTGGCATGCCTCCTGTCCATAACCTTTGCTCCAGTATCTTTTGTCTCCAATCATAATTCCCAGTTCAGCAAACCTATGAACCCAATTTATATTACCCAATTTGATATTGCCTATGTGTCTGCCTTGTTTTTTTGTAACAATAGCAAACATTACATCGGTTTTACTTTTGTTTATTCTCTCATAGTAATCTTGTAGCTCATTCTTAGTTGTTGGGAAAATTCCTATCTCCATATATTTTGTCACTTCACTATCGTTAAGCCATGATAAATATTTTTTATTTATATCTCTTTGGTTAAGAGGGCGAAGATATATTCGCCTGCCTACAAGGAATATCTTCTCAGCAATTTTTTTCATAAACCATTAACTCTTTTTTGACTGTTTCTCTCCAGAATCATTTCGTAGCAGCTGAATCCTTTAACTTCTTTTAATCTATTTATCGTGAAACCGGATTTTTTAAATATTCTCAAAGAAGGTGTGTTTTTCTGCTTTATGTGAGCAGTTATATTTTTTATAGGGTAATTTTTGAAAGTATGTTCGCAAAATAACCGTAGAGCTTGTATACCGTAACCTTTTCCTCTTTCAGTTTTGTCGATAATAATACTAACCTCCGCTGCTCCTGGAGAATTAAAATCAAATCTTACTTGTCCTATTTCCTTGCCGAATTCACTTTCAATAATGGAAATCTTTTCCTTTCTACTTTTTATTTTTTTTTGAAACCACTTCTTATGCTCTTCATAAGAAATATATTTTGAATTAAAAGATGCCTCTCTTACGCTTTTTTCATTTCTCCATTCCCATAATAATTTACAGTCTTTCTTTTCTCCATCTCGCAGAGTTAATTCAGATTTCATACCATGTTTCATCCGCACTTTGCCCATTTCAGAAATTATTAGGATTAGCCAGTCTCTTTAAGCAAACCTTTATACACCAAAGAATCGGCTGCAACTTTAATTTGCTCAAAAGCTATCTTGGAGCGAATTGCAATGTCTAAGAGAGAGTTTCTCCCGTCAGAGAGATTTAAAACCCATAACATTGATAATTCGTTAATTGCATGATCTTTTTGACTGCCAATCATTCTGTAAAGCCCCCTTCTTCCTAATTGTGGTTCGCATTTTGGATTAATATTTAAATAAGTAATATTGTTCTCAAGAATGGATACGACTTTAATATATTTCTGAAATGAATCTGCTAGATATTCAGGAGCAATGATATCTAAATTATCTAAAGAAGTGTGATATTCAGGGAAACGAGCATAGGGAGTTCTCATTAATGAACCTACCGGCAAATTGAATCCTGGAGAGCAAAACTGTCTTTCATCACTTCCAGAAGGGAAAAAGTCAATAATCTCATAAGGATTTCCCGAATCGATCAGGACTTTTTCTACTATCCTGTCAATTGTAGCATTCCCTTGCCTGCTTTTTTTATATGTTGATTTACCAGAATCACCTACGCATGTCGCAATAATTCCATGCTTGATATTTGCTACTCTATCTTCATTCAAGCTTAACCAAGTGATTGCGCCGATAGTTTCAGGTATAAACAAAAACCTATAAGAATATTTTAAATCAGCGCCTAATAACTCTCTTGCCAAAAAAGTCAAAAGGACTACTCCACTAAGATTATCATTGCATAAAGAAGGGTGACAAATGTAACACGAAAAAAGAACTTCGTCATCGCTCTTCCCTTTTATATATAATTCGCCAAATGAAAGATTGCCATCTTCAAGTGTGGAATCAATAACTACCTCATAAGTACCATCCTGTAACTTCTCATATTGCTTATGAGTCAAACAAAAACCCCAATTTTCTTTATAGTAAGAAGTCAAGTAAGGAATCCAATCAGGATGTTCAGGCAAGGTAAATAAATGACTTTTTAGTTCCTCCAACGACACTCTTTTGTGAACAGGCACACTGTAATTCAGGACAGAAAGGTTTGATTGCTTAAAATCAATTAGTTTCTCCCCTTTTGAGTTTTTCACATACGCATCTTTTATATTCCATTCCTTGGGAACAGTCCAATCAAAAACTTTTGTTCCAGTAGAAATTTCATGTATCTTTATAGGTATATATTTTTTAATGATATTTAATGTTTCTCGTACTCCATTGCCCGTAATACTTCTGCATATTGGGTAGAGTCTTTCTATTAATTTAAACATTTTTTTCCCATAATTTTCCGTATTCAAATTGTCATTGTCAAACTGGGTCATTTTGGATTCTCCTTTAAAAAAAAGCGGATATTTTTGTCTAGAAGTTTACAGCCTTCCTTAAGCAAGACATCAGAATTAACCATTAATACTCGCCCCGCCCCTAATTTAATTTCTTTCATTAATCCTTTCGTAAGCATATGTCTTTCTAATTTCGAAAGATCTGTAATAATCGTTTTATCTAAGTAACGCACAAAATAATCGTATTCATCTTCATAGATTATGCTGGATTCTTTAATTTTCCCCTTGAATGTTTTTATATATCTGTATGGAACTCCATGCATTTGTTCAACGTAGTGAACATATGTGCAAGATTGAAAAGGTGCACCTAGGAAGATAATTTTCCCATTCATTTGGTGGAGTTTTCCAAAAATTGAGTTTTCGTCAAAAGAATCTTTGCTTATATCTAATAAGTGACTTTTATATTTACCCCATATTGCGACCGAAAAAATAGGATGGATTGTTCTGCTAACCTCTGGTTGCACCCTGAAATATTCTGTAAGAACACCAACATCTGATTTAGTATTTCTAACGTCATAAATTTCTCCCTTACAGAAGTTATAAGTGAATGTGGGCATAATTATCGTCCCATTATTGCTAACACTCTCCTTTAGTGAATAAATTAGACTTTTTAAAATAAAACTCCTATCAGATATGCATAATTTCCCAAATGCAGAAATGTCAGAATGGACAAAAATAGTATCTCCTTTATTAACGCCAATATCTCTCAATGTGCAGGTAAAATCAGAATAATATATTTTTTTATTGTCTAATTCATATAATGGCTGTATTAATCTTTTTTTCATTTTAAGAATATTATTAAAATCATTTAAGTTGTGTATCTTAAACATTTCTTCAATTTCAAATTTAATATCAAATTCTTTTTCAATTGCCATGATTAACTCAAGATGTCCCATAGAATCCCACTCAGGGATATCAGCAGAAGTCCAAGTATTTTCAATTTTTTTGTGTTCTAAATTAAATGTTTTTCTTACCACTTTTTTTACTCGTTCACTAATTTCCACCCTCTTCCCCTATTTTTTAGATTTACCAGAATTCTCTGCTTAAGAAGTTTAATTTGCTCTATCCAACCTTCTATTCTCAGCAATCAAAATTGCATAATCTATTGCATCTAGTAAACTCTTTTCGTCGGCAATACCTTTCCCTGCCTTTCCGAAAGCGGTTCCATGATCAACAGAAGTCCTTATTATAGGTAAACCTATAGTAACATTCACTCCGCCCACCGAACTCCATGTATTTCCATTCCATTCAAAACCAAAGAATTTTAGCGGTATATGTCCCTGATCATGATACATAGCAACAATAATGTCATATGTTCCGTTCTTTCCTTTGGAGAATATAGTATCCGGTGATATTGGACCATCAACATTTATTCCTTCGACTTTTGCTTTCTGAATCGCTGGTATTATCTCGTTTATCTCTTCATACCCCATTATTCCCCCCTCACCACAATGAGGATTTAAACCCGCCACACCTATTTTAGGTGATAAAACACCTAACTGCTGACAGGCCTCAAAAGCTGCTTTTATAGTCTTGAATACCCTGTCAAGTTTAATAAGGTCTAAAGCGTTTCTTAAAGAAACATGCGTTGTTACATGAATAACCCGCAAATTTTTATGTGCCAAAAGCATGGCCACGTCTTTAGCATTGGTCAAAGCTGCCAGCATCTCAGTGTGACCGCGATATTTCTTTCCGTATCCAGCAAGGTCGAATGACTCTTTATTAATCGGAGCAGTTACTATGGCATCAACCTCTTTTTTTAAAGCTAAGGCTATTGCCTTTTCAATATACTTACCAGCAGCTTTACCACATTTTTGACTGACTTTTCCATAAACTAACTTAGTCATATCTATATTGGATAGATTATATACATCAATGCTACCATGTCTAAAATTAGCCTTCTTTACGTTTTCAATAACATTGATATGTAAGTGCAGCTTACTGATCTTAATCGCATCCTTCATAGCCTGTTTATCGCCTATGACGAGAGGATTACATCTTGAATACACATCAGGATTGTTTAAGGCCTTAGCAATTATCTCTGCCCCAATTCCCGCCGGATCGCCCATTGTAATACAAATAGTTGGCTTCATAAATTAACCTGCCCAAATATGGTGTTTCTGTTAACACACGATAGCAAAATCCAATTCTTCAAATTTTTGCCTCCAATACGCACTCCTTTTAACAATCTCATTCGTTTTTTTGATTGCAAATTTTTTCTCTTCCTTCATATTTAATGCCTTATACCCTATTGCCAAGCAATTCCATGAAAAAGCGTGATCTTTTGCTAGTTTGACAATTCTGTCGAAGTCTTTAACAGACCTCTTTATGTTTCTACCCATCAAGTTTACATTATTTTTAAAATTAATTTTTAGATTGTTTGTATAGGCAAGGTCAAAAATAAACTCTTCCTTATTATCATAAATAGGCATACCTTTAGATGAATCAAAGCGATAATCTATTAAATCGCTATTAAAATCGGAACTATTGTTTAACATTTCATTGAAGAGATCAGTGTTGGGTAGAGGTTTACATATTGAAAAAAGAGACCAGTCAAGAGCAATTTCCTCTGCTAATGAAAATGTCTTTTCCATTTGTTCTAACGTTTCCCCTGGAAATCCAATCATAAAATTTGCTCTATAGTATATTTCAGGATATTTATGCAATAGCTTAACCTTTTTTTTAAGCAATTCAATAGTTAGAGGTTTTCGCATCTCTTTTAATATGCTCTGATCGCCACTTTCAATACCGATTGAAAAATATGTACAGCCGGATTTAACCATTTTTTTCATAATTTTTTCATTTAAGCTTCCAATCCTGATACCATTACCCATGGACCATGTCAGCGAATATTTTCTATCAATAAGACCATTCAGTATATCAATGACCCTCTGTCCGTTGTATGCAAAATCGTCATCAACAACATCAATATGCCGAATTCCAAACTCCTTGTAAAGAATGTCTATCTCACTAAGAACTCTCTCAGGAGAATGCGTCCTTACTCCTGGCCCCATAAATGATCGTACACTACAAAACTTACAATTTCCAAGACACCCACGAGATGTAAGCAAGGTTGCAACAGGAGTCTCATAAGAAATAGTCTGGGCTGCAGATAAAATCCCATATTTATAATAATTTTTTAAATCGATAGTGGCGAAATCAGGGATAGGAAGGTTATCCAAATTGTCAGGCCGCTCTATATCTGATAATACATCGGCTTCATTTCTTAAAAGAAACTTATTATTTACAATTATCCCCCTCAGAAAGTTTTGCTGATTGTTTAAATATTTTATAAGACCAAGAAAATGATACTCTGATTCATATAAAGAAATGAAATCACAAAACGCTAATTTATTTTTTTCTTTAGCTATGCTGGTAATATGTATTCCGCCACCAACTATAATTATTTTTGGATATTTATCCTTAATTTTGGTGCCAATGCTTTTTGCATAGGCAAATGAGGCGCCAAATATAACAGTTAATCCGACTAAGTCAGGTTGAAATTCTTCTATTTTTCTTCTGCACATTTCAAACCAATTAACCGTTTTACCACCAAGAGCATCTTTAATACTTTCTAAATGTAAATCAAGCACCTCTATCTGGATGTTCTCTAATTCTCTTTTAATCATTGAAGATAAATATAAAAGCCCTAAAGGGGGGTATACTTCATAGTAATTTTTTGCCTTGCCAGTATCAGCACTTAAATCGATATTCGAGACTCTTGGAGAATTAATGAGTAAGATTCTTGAGATCATAATCCTTATTGAGTTAACAGCGTTAACAGTTGATCATGAATTTTTGCGTTCGATGCTATCACACTTTTTGAATTAACGCTGCACGGACTTCCATCAAAATTCGTGATATTGCCTCCCGCTTCTGTTAGAATTACTATGCCGGCAGCAATATCACATATCTTTGTGCTGTTCCAGATTCTGCCATCAATTTTACCCGAAGCTATAAGGCATAAATCTTTTATTGCAACTCCAAATATTCTTGTTGTAAAAGCCTTCTCTGTTAAAATCTTATAATATCGAAATGACTTTTCTGATAAATAAAATTGATTATCATAATTTATTACAGCTTTCGAAAGGTCTCTATTTTCTGATACAGAAACTCGTTTCCCGTTGCAAAAAGCACCCCGTCCTTGAAATGCATAATACAGCTCGTCTTCCATAGGAAAATAAATTACACCCAAATAGAATTTATTATCTTCAACCAAAGCAATGGATATCCCACTAAAGGGCAGACCGGCTATATAGTTATGTGTTCCATCAAGTGGGTCTATTATCCAAGTTTTCCCTTCTTTTTCTTTGAGAACTCCTTTCTCCTCAGTAATTATCCCGTAAGATGCATCATAACTATTTAGTACTTCCAATATGGCACGTTGAGATTCCATGTCAATTTCTGAAACCATCTCTCTTGGTGATTTGCGAATAACACGGTATTTTTGACCAAAGTTTTCTCTTAAAATCTTCCCGGCAACTTTAGCAGCATATATGGCAGTATTAAGATCTCTATTATTAATTGTCATGTCTCTAGTCTAGCTTTATCTCTTAATGCTTTTCTCAACAACTTACCTGAATGAGTCTTAGGAATGGACTCAATAATTTCAATTTCTTTAGGCAATTTTAATACGGGCAGATACTTCCTGCAATGTTTTAAAATCTCATCACTACTGACAGATAGCACATCTTTTAATACAACAAAACTTTTGATTTCCTCGCCAAACATCTCATCTGGAATACCAATTGTAACAGATTCTTTTATCGCAGGATGCAGCAGGAGAACCTCATCAATTTCACCTGGGGCAATATTGGTTCCCCCTTTTATAATCAAATCCTTTATCCTGTCAACATAATAGAAACGTCCTTCTGCATCCTTGTATCCAGTGTCTCCAGTATGAAAGTAACCATTGTGTACAACCTTGGAATACAAAGAATCATTTTCAAAATACCCAATAAATACATTTGGGCCTTTGACCACAATTTCTCCCATCTGATTGGGACCAAGTTCATTACCGTGTCTATCGAATATCTTAACCTCATTTATATCTAAGGGAAAACCTATACTTCCCGGGCTCCAGTTTTCTTCTAAAGGGTAATCGATATGAGTAGGCCCTGTCTCAGATAATCCATAGAGATTTCCTGCTTTCAAGTTGTATCTTTTTTCAAATTCTATTTGAATATTCTTCTGCAAGGGAGCAGAACCACATCCAACGAATCGCATAGAAGAGATGTTATATTCCATTGTATCCTTGTAAATATTTAAAATGGAATATAAAATGGTGGGGACTGTTTCCATATATGTTACACTATATTCTTGAATTAATTGCCATATTTTATTTCTTATATGCCAGAATGACTCTGCCAAAACCATTTTACCTCCAATGTACATACAGGGTAGGAAAGAATAGTTTGTGGAAGCAGTATGACCCAATGGTAAAAACACCAGATGCACCTCTTGTTCTTTGCTAAATCTGAATCCACGACAAATCGAGGAAATGTTGGTAATCATATTCTTGTGAGAAAACAAGATTCCCTTTGGATCACCTGTGGTACCTGAAGAGTAATATAAGCAAGCAGGTTTATTCTCATTAATATCTATCTTGTATTCTAAATTCTCGCTTATTGACATTAGTCTCTTTTCAAACGTTTTCTCCTTGTCTACAGGAACCTCTAAAAAATTTCCTTCTTCTCCTTCAAACTCGGCAAATCTTCTTCCATCAATTAATACCATGTACGGTTTAACATAGCGGATATTTCTCTTTATCTCCTCTTTGTGAGAAGTAAAAGGCATAGGGTTAAATATTGCGCCTATTCTTATAGTTGCAAAATAGAAAAAACAATACTCTGGCGAATTCTTAATAACAGCCGTAACCCTATCTCCCTGTTTCACCCCTCTGAAAAGCAAATAATTCGATGTCTTCTCAACAATTGAATTAAATTCTTTGAATGAATAGTTTATGTCCGAACACACATCATGCACGAAAATTCTTTCAGGATTTACCGTGCTTTGATAATAAAGAACTTCTGAAAAGTTTTGACATTCTTTGAGCTTTGTAATCTTAGCTTTTATCATTCTCTGCAAGCTCCCACGTTATCCACTCATCTTCCTTTATGTCTTTCCGTGCTTTTCTGCCTATAATCATATCAATAAATTTTGGCTTAATTCCATAAGCAGGTCTTTTTATTATGAGCATCTCCTTCGTTATCCTTGTTCCCTTGAGTATCTTTACTTTCGCATGGATACTACTTCTGGCTATTTGATAATTTTCCATTTCTTCCGGATTTGGGCCTAATTTCTTTCCATCACCCAAAGCAGATTCTATCTCTCTAACCTGTCTTACCATTTCTTTTAATTCATCTGGTTCAATTGCGAAGCTATGGTCAGGGCCTTCCATCTTGCGTGATAATGTTAAGTGTTTTTCTATGACCTTTGCACCCATCGCTACCGCAGAGAGGGAAATATGAATTCCTGGAGTATGATCAGACAATCCTACAACTGTATCAGGAAAGGCAGTTTTTATAGTGTGTATTGCTTTTAGATTCATAATCTCGGGTTTTGCGGGATATAAGGACGCACATTGCATAAATATAATCTCACCGTTTCCCGCCTTTTTACAGGTTAGATATGCATCTTTTATTTCTTCCATATTGGCTAAACCTGTTGAGATAATTAGCGGCTTTTTCTTTTTTGCTGTATATTCAATCAACTGCAGATCAACTAATTCAAATGAAGCGATCTTGTAGAAATCTACATAGGAAGCTAATTGATCAACTGCTTCAATGTCAAAAGGAGTGGCAAAAAATATTATGTGCTTTCTATCACAGTAATCCTTTAGCTTCGGGATCCATTCGCGCGGTGTTTCAATTTCTTTTATCAAATCCCATAAATGCTTTTTGTAATAGGAATGTCTCGGAACATGTTTAGAATAAAGAGTTTCAGCAGAATATATCTGGAATTTTATAGCATCTGCACCTGCCTCTGTCGCTTTGTCTATTAATTCTTTTGCAACCTTTAAATCCCGGTTATGGTTTGCTCCAACATCTACAGTTATAAAGCAGACTTCGTTTTCTCCTACGTATCTACCTTTTGCCAATCTTATTCTTTTATTCATAATTCTTTATCTTTTTTAAGTCTTCTGTAAAACTATGTATCCAGTTATTCTCTTTAGGAAGTTCCAGTGTAATATATTCTGCACTTGAAAGGGCGATAATCTTTTTTATCTCCTCAAAATTAAACTCTCCGTCTCCTATATTCAAATGTTTGCCATGTATTTGTTTTGTTCCATCTGATATGTGAAGAATTCCTGGAGATAAACTTAACATTTTCTTCATGTACTCAAAACTATCAATCCCAAGATGAAAAGCTGTAGTAATGGCGTGGGCTACATCCAAACAGAAACCAACATTACAGGAATCTACTATTGTTTTTAATTCCTCATATACACTGCCTCTGCAATCATCTCCAAACATCGAGACATATGGCATATTTTCAACCAACAGTCTTTTCTCACTAAGAATATTAATTTGCTCAGTGGTATTTTCTATACTGTCCCCTATACCAGGATGAATTATTATGTGCTTTCCATTTAACTTATCACAGAAAGCTTTTACTTCAGAAAACATCTTTAAATTATCTTTAAATCTTTCTTTATCCGCTAAATTGAATCCATGCATGTAGTGAGTGCAATGTATGATGTAAGGGATTTTTAGACTGTTCCACATTTCTATATGTTTGTCATATGTGCCAGGCACGATGTATAGCTCTACGTAGTCGTATGCTTTTTCGTTATATAACTTCTCAGCTTGTGTTATGTATCTCTCATTATTAGACCAGAGTTTTAAACCGTATTTACTCATTTTTTATCTTCTTTTAGAGATTTTATAAGACCTTCATTTCTTAAAATGCCCTCGTTTATCTTCATCAGTTCTGGTTCCTTTTTTAAAAGACTTAAAATATCGTTCATGTTAAAAATTTCGTCGTTTTTATATAATCTTTTATAAATCTCTTTTATGAATTTTAAATCTTTCTGTTCATCGATACACCAGCGCATATAGGAAAGGTTTTTCTCGTTCTCTATATTCCCAATTATGAATATTTCGGGATGGTTTACAACGTAAAGAGTTACATGTTCCCTCTCCGATGACTTTTTTGCCTCTTCCCACGCTTTCTTCAAAGTTTTAAATGAAAAAACCTCTATATCTAATCCGTCAGGATAGGTTGGTGGATGAACATTAGATACATAATCAAGGTTACCTATAAAAAAACGTTCGATTACTTTATCAATTACTTCTGGGTCAATAAGAGGACAATCCGGGGTAATTCGTACGATAATATCACTTCCATGTTTTTTCGCCGCTTGATAATACCTATCCAAAACATCGCTTTCGCTCCCTCTAAACCATTCCGCTTTAGTTTCCTTTGCTAATTCTATGATAGACTCATCTTTTCTATTTGTTGTAGTGGCAACTATTATCTCATCAACTAACTCTGCCCTTTTTAATCTGTTTATGACATGCCATAACATTGGCTTACCTTCAATGTCTGCAAGAACCTTATTTGGCAGACGCGTAGAACTCATTCTGGCCTGGATAATAGCTGCTACTTTCATTCTTCCCTCCATCTATATGGGATAGTATTTCCAAAGCCAGATTTTGCAACTTCTTCATATAAGGGTTTACTCTTATTGAGCATATTTTTTTAATCCGTTAGTTAAGATATCTATAACATATTTTATATCGCTATTTTTCATAGCTGGATACAAAGGAACACTTATTTCTCGCTGATAAAAATCTTCCGCCAAAGGACACAAATCCTTTTTAAAACCAAGTTTTTGATAATAGGGATGTAAGTAAACCGGTATATAATGCACCTGAACGCCTAATCCTGCTTCTCTTAATTTACAAAAAATTTCTTTTTTCTTAGCTTTATATTTATCCCTTAGTCTGAGGGGATAGAGATGCCATGATGATTTAGCATAATCTTTTTCAACTGGTAAATCAAAATACTCATTATCCTTAAAGGCATTATTGTATCTTTTTACAATCTCTCTTCTTCTCTCTACAAATTTATCAAGTTTTTTCAACTGACTAATTCCTAATGCACATTGAAAATCAGTGAGTTTATAATTAAAACCAAGCAATTGTTGCTCGTAATACCAGTCGCCTTCCTTTTTATTCTTAAACTCGTTTTCTTCCTTGGTTATGCCTCCGACCCTTAACATCAAAAGTTTCTTGTATAAATCTTTTCTATTGGTTAAAACCACCCCTCCCTCACCAGTGGTAATGCTTTTTACCGGATGGAAGCTGAATACAGTCATGTCAGAATATTTGCAGGAACCAATTCTTATGTTTTTATACTCTGCTCCTAACGCATGAGAAGCGTCCTCAATTACAGTTAAATTATACTCTTTGGCAATACCTTGAATTCTCTCCAAATCAACTGGATGACCGCCAAAATGGACAAGGATTATCGCCTTCAGCTTAGATTTGAGATTTGAGATTTGAGTTTTGAGATAATATTCAATTCTACATGGATCAATGTTTCCCGTGTCTCTCTGAATATCGGTGAAAACCGGTTTTCCTCCGCAATATAGAATGCAGTTTGCAGAGGCAACAAAGGTTATAGGAGAAGTTATTACTTTATCATCTGCTCCTATTCCTGCGGCGAGACAGGCAATGTGAAGAGCTGCTGTACCGCTTGATACACTAACTGCATACTCAGCGCCAGTATATCTGCAAAGCATATCTTCAAACTCTTTAATTCTTGGACCCTGAGTAATCCAATCAGACCTTAATACCTTAACAACTTCCTTAATATCGTCCTCCTCAATACTCTGCCTCCCATATGGAATAAAATCATCTCTGCGCTTAATTTTTTCTGGAAGAGATTTTTTAAAATCTCTAAAAAAAGATTCTATGGACATACCTATTGTAGGAAGAACACAGTTCAACTTACTTTCAAGCTTATCAACATTAAGAGTAAGTTTTTTCCCTCTTTTTGCTTTAAACTTAAACTCATCAATAGAGATTGGCTTGATTAAAGACTTATTCAGATTAAAACGATTTGCTATATGCGCAGCAAATTCATATTTTGATAAAGAGCTTTTACTTGCGCAGTTATATATCCCCGTCAAATCCTTATCAATTATCCTGTCCAGTATTCTGGCAAACTCAAATGTATATATTGACGAAAAACATGCATCTTTAAAACCATTTATATGTCTATTATTCGATAACTCAGTTAATATCCACTCAGCTAGGCTGTCTTTATCCTGGATGTTCCATCCAAATAAATTTGTTCTTAAAATTAGAGAATTGAGCTTTTTCAGAACTATCTGTTCTCCTCTATATTTAGTTAACCCATAATAATTGCGTGGATTTACAGCATCATTCTCTGAAAAATTGCCCTTAATACCATCATAAACAGAGTCCGTTGATATATATATTAATTTAACATCATTACTTTTAATACTGTTTGTTACAACCTTTGTTCCAAAAACATTTATTCTATCTGTCAATTCTCTATTCATTTCGCAAAAATCTATATCTGTAAGCGATGCACAGTGAATTACCACATCAGGCATAAATTCATTGACTGTCTTATTAAACAAAGTCGCTGATATAATATCTGCTCTTTTAGTTCGCACGTTGTCAATAATAACCGGGTGTGAGTTATACATGCCCAATATGTTATATTTATCCTTAAAATAATATGCCAGATTATTTCCAAGCAAACCACTAACACCTGTTATTAGAAGTCTCCTTTTATTACTTTGCATTAGCTAATACCTTCCATAGACCAGCGTGATTTTTCAATTGCATAATCATCAGAAATTTGCCTTATAATATGTTTGAGATCCTTTGTTGTCATCCAATCAGAGTTGCTATCTGATGTGTATTTAAATCCATCCGGACAGAGTTTCCCAGCATATGCCTTATAGTCAAGAAGCTCTTTTTTAGATGGAACACGCGACATGCTGATATAATAATCCTTAAACTGTACTGTATTGCGCGCATCATCATCCCCTATCAGGGTTTCATGAAGTTTTTCGCCCGGGCGAATTCCTACTATTTCCTGTTTGCAATCAGGAGCAACGGCTCTGGCAAGATCAACAATCTTCATAGAAGGAATCCTGGGCACAAATATTTCCCCACCTTTGACTCTTGACAAGCACATAAGAATAAAGTGAGCGGCTTGATCCAGAGTAATCCAGAATCGGGTCATGCGCGGGTCAGTAATGGGCAATACACCTATTTTTGCCCTTTCTTTGAAAAACGGGATCACTGACCCTCTACTGGCAAGAACATTGCCATAGCGAACTGTTGCAAATTTAGTATTATCAAAGCCACTATAAGCATTAGCCGCTACAAACAGCTTGTCTGAGCACAGTTTTGTCGCTCCATACAGGTTTATTGGATTACATGCTTTATCTGTGGATAGAGCTATTACTTTTTCAACATGGTTACACAGCGAAGCATCAATAACATTCATAGCTCCTAATACATTCGTTTTTATAAATTCCCCAGGATTGTATTCTGCTGTTGGCACTTGTTTTAATGCTGCTGTATGAATAACATAATCGACCTGATGAAATGCCATGATTAATCTATCCCTATCCCTAACATCCCCCAAAAAATATCTGATACATGGATATTTTCTTTCATTCCACCTCTGTGCCATTTCGAACTGCTTTAATTCGTCTCTACTAAGTATAATCAGCTTTTTAGGTTTATAGTTTTTCAGAATAATCTGTACAAGCTTCTTTCCTAGCGAACCTGTTCCTCCTGTAATAAGAATAACCTTATCATTTAGCATCTTAAGTCTCCTGTGTATTTGTTGGTTATGGTAAAAATTTCAAAAACCCTTCCACCTTCGCAGACAATTTTCTGATACCTGCAATTTTTTGTTTATATATATGTGTAATTTTTTTATCCTCTTTATTAAGCTGTTTCCCTGCGCTTTGAAGCATTTCATCTGCTCTGGATAATCCATCATCTACCTCTCTTGTCCTTTTTGTTAATCCTTCTTTAAGACGGTTTTTAATTATTTCCAAAATATCTTCATTCGCTTTATAAAAATTACGCCTGCTTCCCTTTACCCATATCTTTTTTACTGCACCCCATCTTTCAAGTACGCGAATATTAACACTCACGTTCCCCTTGCTTACTTTCAGGACGTTTGTGATTTCATCAAGTGAGACCGGGTCACTGGAGATATAGAGCAGCGCATACATCTGACCAGCAATTGAATTCAACCCAAGATTTCCTGCCATGCTTCCAGCAATTTCAATAAAATAGTCGCGTACTTTTTCTATTCCTGGATTCATAATAAAATACCCTTATGTTTCTTTGCGTTTAGAATGTTCTAAACATAGAATAAGATAAAATTTGGTGGGTGTCAAGGGTTTGTTTGAAGATTGTTACAGTTTGTTGCTCAAATTCTTTGCAACAATATATGAGAATATTTTATTTCTTGTGCTTTCTAATAGGTTGGAGAATAATATGGCTATATTATATTTGCCTTTGTGTTTGGATAGTTCTGTACGAACAACAACGCCGTTGCAGTGGACACGGAAGAACTCACCCCTTGATGGAAAAGTTGTTGGAATTAACATATTTAAATCAAGCTTTGTCATTAAGGAAATTTTTTTATTTACTTCACAATAGATGCCTGAGCAGCTGATATTATCAACCTTTGTCCTTACTGCTTCAAACCCATTATCTATCTCTGCATGAAAATCGGCTTTAGCTCTCGGGTATTTTCGTCTTTCCGCTCTTCTTTCAGATATACTCATAATTAAACAAATTTCGTTTTCTTATCCTTAAAATCATTATAACATTTAATGCATAATCTGCCAATTGTTTTTCTTATAATCCTAATATATAATGAGTAAATGACTGTTGTTCGAAAAATTACTGATTATAAAAGAAAAGCCCTTAACTCACTTTTAAGCGATAATTCTATTTTTATAGGGTTGGTAGTCTTAAGCTTTTTATGTATTGGACTTCTGAATATTCTAACTCATGAAATGTGGCGGGACGAACTACAATCCTGGCTCATTGCCAAGGATAGTGTCTCCATTATGAACCTGTTTAGCAATTTGAGATACGAAGGACATCCTGCGTTGTGGCATATATGCCTTTACTTATTCAGCAGGTTTACAGCTCAGCCAATTGTAATGCAATTCTTTCACTTACTATTAGCTGCAACAACAATATACATTTTTACAAGATTTTCGCCATTTACAAAGTTACAAAAGATATTATTTGCTTTTGGTTACTTTCCTCTTTATGAATACGCTGCCATAAGCAGAAATTATGCAATGGGTGTTCTGTTTATCTTTTGCTTCTGCGCAGCGTTTCGAACCCGTACCAAAAACTACCTCGCTCTATCCTGTATTCTGTTCATGCTTGCTCAAACAAGTGTCTACGGCTTAATGATCGCTATCTGTTTTGGATTTACGCTGATCATGGAATATGTTCTCGATAGGAACCTGCGGAAATTATTGAGCGCAAGAAGAACGGAACTTGTTATCAGTATGTGCATATTTATTCTTGGCATTATAATTACGGTTCTCCAACTTATCCAGCCCATTGACAGCGGAGGAAGAATCTGGGGAATGAATATTGATTTAAGACGCATCATACGTGTAATTACAATCCCATGGAAAAGTTATATTCCAATTCCAGAGTTCATGAACACTAAATTTATTGTTTCTACAATACTCCCTTCCCGGATCCCTAGTGCAATCCTATCCATCATTCTGTTATGTTTCTCTCTTCTGCTTTTTGTACGAAAGTCTGTTGTGACTTTTTTATATATTTCTGCAACTATTGGGCTTCTAATTTTTTCCTACATTATACACTTTGGTGAGTTAAGACATCATGGACACCTGTTTATCTTGTTTATTGCATGTTTATGGATCTCAGATTATTACACTGATATAGAATCAAAATCGCGATTATTTAACAATCTGGCTAGGTGTTGCGAAAAATACAAAAATAGGTTTATTGTGGTAATTTTATTTATCCATCTCATCTTTGGCCTCGTTGCAAGCGGTGTGGATTGGTTTTACCCATTTTCTGCAGGCAAAGAAACAGCAAAATTCATCAAAGATAAACAAATGGATAATATGTTAATGCTTGGAGATATGGATTTTCCAGCATCTGTTGTGGCTGGTTACCTTAATCGCAAGATTTATTACACTCAGAGTAATAAATTCGGCTCTTTCATTATCTGGAATAACAAAAGAGGGGACCGCAGCGCCTATGAAATTCTTAAAAAAGCTCAGGAACTGACACTACAGAGAAAAGAAGACATATTGCTTATTATGAATTATGACCTTGATATATCCTCTGCTTTAAATCCTATTGTCAAAATTAAAGAATTCAAAAAAAGCATTGTGCCTAACGAGAAGTATTATCTATATCTCATGAGTTATGATAGAAGGGAAACATCATGTCGGATCAAAAAACAGCTATTATAATTGGAGCAGGTCCCGCAGGTCTAACTGCAGCTTACGAGCTGCTAAACAGAACAGATATCAAACCTATTATTTATGAGATGACAGAAGATATTGGCGGTATTTCCAAGACAATAAATTATAAAGGCAATAGAATAGACATAGGAGGGCACAGATTTTTCTCTAAATCTGACAGAGTTACGCAGTGGTGGCGGAATATTCTTCCCTCGCAAATGTTAACTCGTACCCGGCTTTCAAGAATTTTTTTCCTGCGAAAATTATTTGATTATCCTATTTCTTTGAATCTCAATACTTTTTCAAATCTTGGATTTATGCGAATTATTAAGATAGGTCTGAGCTATATCAAAACACGATTTTCTCCAATAAAAAACGAAGGATCTCTTGAAGACTTTTTTATCAACAGATTTGGCAAAGAACTATATCTTACATTCTTTAAAGATTATACAGAAAAGGTCTGGGGAATTCCTTGTAATAGAATTAGACCTGAATGGGGCAGGCAAAGAATAAAAGGTTTGTCTATTAGTAAAGCACTGCTCCATGCTGTGAAAAAACAGAAAAATACAGAGACCAGCCTAATTGGACAATTTATGTATCCTAAATTTGGCCCTGGTCAAATGTGGGAACAAGTTGCCAGAATCATTAAAGAAAAAGGCGGAGAAATATATCTAAAGCATAAAGTAATTGGTCTTAAGCACAATGATAATAAAATAGTGGAAGCTGTTGTAAAAGAGAAAACTACTAATGATCTGATAACTAAAACAGCAGATTCTTTTTTCTCAACAATGCCTGTTAAAGAACTAATACAATCTCTTCAGGATGGTGTACCACGAGAGGTCCATCATGTAGCCCATGGATTGATATATCGCGATTTTATAACGGTTGGCTTACTGCTAAGGAAGCTAAAAATAAAGAATGGAACTAAAATAAAAACTATTAATAATATTGTTCCTGATAACTGGATTTATATTCAAGAAAGAGATGTAAAACTTGGCAGAATTCAGATATTTAATAACTGGAGTCCTTACATGGTTAAAGATGAAAATACTGTATGGATAGGATTAGAATACTTTTGCAATGAAGGAGATGAACTATGGAATAAGGCTGATGAGAGTTTTGCCAAGTTTGCAATTGATGAATTAGCTAAAATTGATATTATAGAAAAAGAAGATGTGCTTGATAGTGTTGTCATTCGAATGCCAAAAACCTATCCAGCTTATTTTGGCACATATGACCAATTTCATGTGATCAAAAACTTTACTGATAAATTTGAAAACCTGTTTTTAATAGGCAGAAACGGTATGCATAGGTATAATAATCAAGACCATTCTATGCTTACAGCAATGGCTGCTGTTGAAAACATTATCAATAATATTAAATCCAAACACAACATTTGGGCCGTGAATACTGAAGATGAGTATCATGAGGATAACAAAGATTAGTCAAGAAGCTTCACAGTTACGATGTCCCTGAAATAATCGCCATGCCTATAATCGGTGGTAATGAAGAATACTTAAAATGGATAAACGAGAGCCTAAAAAGCAAGTTATAATTTTTCTTATTCTGATAGCAATGTTTATTATTTGAGTTTAGGAAGGTTGGTGAATCTATCCTGATAAAGGGAAAATAAGAGCAGTACAAAAGCGTAGATGTGGAGTTTCCACTAAATTAACAAAATTTTAACTTCGGTTATTTCTGTTCAGTTCTATAAGTAATCTCAATATCTTTATCCTTGCCTGGTCAATGAAGGAACGATCTTCTTTCTCAAGCCGGGTATTCTCTTCTGCCTTATCCACCACTTCTTGCGGTAGAGTTTCCAAAAAATGACTGGCTTTAGTGAGAAGGGGATTTTTTTGACCTTGCTTTTTCATTTCTGTTACTTTATCTTTAAGCATTTTTAGATATTGATAATCCTCTATTCCTTCCCGGGCTGCTTCCCAATGCTTGGAGATAGTAATGCTATCCGGAGCAATATAAACAGGAGTGCAACTTATCTTTCCCATGTCTGGATATTCATTCCAGCTGCTGGGATCGCCACTGGCTCCATAAGCCCAGAACATAGACCCAACTGCATTATGAAGGAAGCAGTGCCAGGGTTGAGCTCGATAATATCCAGTGGGATCAAGGTGAAGGGGCGAAAGACTACAACTATAGAACCAGAGAGTTTTCCCTTTTTGCTGAAGTTTATCGTAAAAATCTTCTAATCTCTGACCACCCTTGTAGTACGTACTGAGGAGAGGACAGATAATATCGCAGTAATCCAGTGTCTCTTTAGCAAAATTTATATCCCATACCTGTGTCCCGGTAGGATCGATAAATATAGAAATCTCTGAAGTGCCATTTTTAATCGCCCTTGCCCAGTCCAGAATAGCTTTAAAAGCAATCTCAGTATTAGGTTCATCTATTAAATGAATCCCAACCTGTCCTGGTTTTAATCCTATTTCTCTGTTATGCTTTGCCCAGGCTGCCGCCCATTGACTTACAGCTTTATTGAAAATTTGACTGCCTCTTTCTTTGCCGACAAAGGAACTAGTGGGGCAAATGCAAGCAAGCAGAATATAATAATGAGCATCCGGCCACATCTTCACCCACTCATCGAATTTGGAGAAGTCAGGAGCCTGAATAAGGTTTCCTTCTGCATCAATATCTTCCTGTTTTGGCCAGGGAATAGTCTTACTCTTGTTCCACCAGGAATTGCCCCAGGGAACATTTACGAAGTGAGTATTCATATCCTTAATGGCTGCTTCTCTATTTTGAGGGGTTATTCCTAAGAAAGATGATGGACATGCATCAACATAGTCGAACATGCCAAAACAGAAATCCGGCTTCTCCGGGAAAGAGATGGGAGCCAGAGAAAGTTGAAGAGGAATTTCTTTGGTTAATGTTTCGCATTTAATGAGGATGCTACCGTGATAATCCCCAGGCGAAACTTTTTTGGGATGAAAAGAGAGCCAGATTTGCTTGGTCATTCCAGAGGGAACTGCTGTGATATAGAAATTAGCTTCTTTTTCTATCTCTGTTAAAGCAGAGGCAACGACTATTCCTTCTCGGGTATCTACATATTCTACTTGATAAACTCGAACATAATCAGGATTTATCCCCTTTGGCAGACCCCTAATTTGAAACCTGGCTTTTATGTCTTCTTCTGAAGCATTTGTAAGATTAAATACTTCAGCACGGTATTCATTTTGCATCATTGTTACTTTTAGATTAGGAAAACTACCCATTGGTTCTTCGAAAAGAGTTAAAGGTACATAGCGGTGTTTATGCCAGAGAGAGAGAGAAGGGAAACCTTGGGCGGAAAGAATTTTGGCATGAAGTTTAAAGATTCTTCGATGCAAATGATTATAAGGAACAATGGCTTTGAACTCCTCCCATTGGTTTGGATAATCAGACTCTTTAATCTGCTTAGCGATACTTTCTGTTTCCTGGAGTGCTTTTTTCTTATTCTGAGAATGAAGTTTGGAGGTTTTTATCAGACTTTTTACTTCTTTGAGGTCTAACCGGAACCGACGACGGCAACCACTTTGTGTGAATTGCCTTTTACTTAATAGTCCAGCAGCAGTTACAGGTTCTCCAGAATAAGGAAGATTCAGAAAGGAGGCATCTCCTCGATAAACCTCAATCTCGTCACAGAAAACATAGTTATCGCTACTGGGACAAAATGGTAATAACCTGATGTAGCGTCCCTTAGTCTCCAGTTTATCAGTTTTGTAGCGGAAGGTTTGATGCACACCGGGTTTTGGTAAAGAGCATTCAACTAATTGTGTCAGGTCTTCTACCAGGAAAAATGTTTTGCCATCCTCGCTTGCTAAGATATAAATTGCCAATGGCCAATTCACTCCTGCAATACCGGCAGCGGTGCTAAAAGAGATGCCTTTTATTGGCTCTACCCTGCCTAAGTCAATCGTGATAATAACTTGCTTTCTTGGTCTACTAGTCCAGCCTACGGTAGTCTTCTGAGTCCAGAAACTACCAACTCCAGCTGAGTAGACACCATCGGTTAGTTGAGTCTTATCTCCGGTATCGGTACAATGAGGATAGTTCGGGGATGGAGAGAGACTATAAGGTTTCTGGAAGGCAATATTATTTTTATTTTCCTGAGCAAAAGCAACAGTAGAAATTAAAATCCCCAAAATACCACAAATAATTTTCGTAATTTTCCCTTTCATTTTTTCTTCAAATCCTTACTCTTTACAATATAGGTGATAATTTGATCTTACTGAGCATATTTGTGAGGTTCTCCAATGAAAGATCTATCTCCTTTTGCTCACGGAGAGGAATAGAACCTTTTTTCTTTATTCTTTCCACCTTTTTTTTAAGAGAGGCTATTTTTGCTTCTGCATCCTTTTTCATCTTTTCTGATTCAGGAGAAAGATTGGTAAAAGAAGCAATCTTATTTTCTTTTTCCTCTAAAGTTTTTTCCCAGAGACTTATCTTCTCACTAATTCTTTCCTTAGCAGGAGTCCATCTTTTCTCTATATCTTCTTCATAGGCTTCTTCCGTCGGAATTTCTCCCTCTATTTTAATGTCATCAACATAAACTACTATTCTTTCCCCTTTTTTTCCATAAAGGAAAATACCGATCCTATTTACATAGACACCAACATTTTCTTTTCCTACTGCCCAGCCCCCGCGGATTATCGTCTTGACTAATACCTGGCTAAACTTAACTAAATCTTTCTCTATCAGTTTCCATTCCCCTTTTTCCCCATAATCAAAACGCCAACACCCAGAACCGGCAGGACAAGTAACCCCTGCTCCTAAAGCAGCTCTACCAGTAGTCTCTTCTCCTAAAAAGATACGAGCGGAGAAGTTAAGTTTTCCTTCTGCTGGAACTTTTATTGGGATATACCAGTAGAAGTAACAGCTTTCATGAAAGGTTACATCAAGTTTAAAGGAATTCTTCCCGGAATATGCTTTTTCCTCTGTTAATCCTTTGAAGTCTATCGTAAGCTTGTGCTTACTAAGTGTCCATACCTTTACCGGGTCAGTCTTCTCAAAATCCTGGGTATAAAGAAAAGATTCTTTTTCTAACTCTTCTGCCCCTACTCCCTTAAAACCTAAAAGTAAAATCACTACTATCAAAATCTTCTTTAACATAATCTGTCTCCTGTTATTGTTATGGTTATTGTTATGGACGGGCATATGTTCCCCACATTCCATCTTTATTCTTTATCCAGTCATAGAGACTTATCCATTTCACATGTCCGTCAGCATATAGAAAGTTTGCCCCTTCATTGTGTCGGATGGAAAGCCTGTTGTAAATATCTGCCATGAAGCTATTGGTATCATTTATACCATCGCCATCCCGATCTGAATTAAGCGGATACTGAGTGGGATTGTGAATTGCACACGTCACAGCGTCTCCTAATAGAAAGACATTAGCTGGAACCTTATATAGCCTTCTTGAACCGTTCTGAGCTGATACTGGTCCCTGCCCAAAAACAACGTAATAGTTTGCTCCATAGCTAGCATCTGTTCCCGTAGAAGTCGGGCATCTAATGTAATCTTTTCCAGCGTATTCACTTGTTGTTTTCCCTAGATATGGACTAATTTCTTGATGCCAGAACAGGCAGTCACCGGAGGTCTCAAGATAAAAAGGAAGCCAACCATCATAATCATCAGCATACATTGTAAATGCCAGGCCAATCTGGCGAAGATTTGAAACACATTTTATCCGCCTTCCCATCTCCCTTGCCTTACTCAATGACGGAAGCAGCATTGATGCCAAAAGAGCTATGATGGCTATTACAACAAGCAACTCAAGCAAGGTAAAACCCAAAATTTTGCTTCCCCGGATTCTACGAATTTTACTAAACATTGTCACTC
This sequence comes from bacterium, assembly GCA_018812485.1. Classification (NCBI taxonomy): domain Bacteria; species bacterium. The sequence continues at coordinate 44,454 of JAHJDO010000014.1, forward strand.
CCATCTTCATTTTATCATTTTGCTTTATTTATCACAAGTTGTAGGTATAACATAGCTTCTTTGAGGGTTGCGGTATTGGAATATTGCTGTCTTCCAATACACCTCCGGACAGCTCTTTTTAACCTCTTCTAAAGATACCTTTTTTGACCTAAATCCCTCTATATATAACTTATCTGAAATTGTTACCTTAGCATAATTCCCCCACCAAAACATCGCTGCGAAAGTGATATAATTAACACCTCCAAGAACAAGTTGTTTATTACAATGTTTATGCCCAAAAAAACAAGCTAACACCTTGCCGTCAGCCGTAAACATCTCTCTTAATTCCCATCCATTATGTATAAAACCAGCGTTGGTCAGCGAGGGCGGGACATATTCTCCTTCGACAGATTCAGGCGGCATGCAATGCAACTCTTCATGACAAAAAACCAATTTGATTTTTTCACGATTAGCTGCTAAGTCCTCTTTTAACCATGCTTTTTGCGTATCATCAATCCAGTACCAACCCCCTCCATCCTTACCTGCTGGCACTCCTGGCGGTCTCTTATTGTTTCCATCCAGAACAATAAAATGATACCTTTTTATATCAAACGAATAATATCTATGCAGTATCCTTGTATGGGCCACAACCTCATCTTTAGTAATATCTTCTGCATGATGAGTGGATTTATATAGATCTTCAGGTGTAATTTTCTCATCACCGCCTTCAAAGAATCCCATATCATGATTGCCTATTACAAGGTAATAAGGGCATGGTAGTCTTGAGAGAACAGAAGTATGATGAATAAGCCCTTTCAACTGACCGTCATGCTTTTCTCGAGTAGTTGGAACCTTGCCAAATCCGGGAGCGCCGCACTGTACCGCAAAATCTCCTAAGTCAATAACAAAATCCGGCTTCCACTTCATCATTGCATCAACATAATCCTCAAGAAGATCTTCGCGGGGCGGCATCGTCCTTCCCGGTAAATGAGGATCTGCGCTTACTCCAAATCGAACTGAACAGTCATTGTTAATTTCCTCCTTGCTCAAAGCTTTTTCGTAAATTCTAACTTCGTCAATGATGCCGGCAAAAAATCTGCTATTAGCTTTAGGCACAGTTCCAATACAGATTGTTCCTGTTATCATTGCTGGAGTGTGAGCTTTTGTTGTACTTGCTGGCTGAAGGATGCCGTTTATATATAATTTCAAGGATTTGTCTTTATTAAAAACTCCTGCGATATGATACCATTGATTTGGCAGCAGTTGACCACCAGCTATTCTATAGCCCTTATCCAAACTGGGGCAACCTTGCATGAATATGACCTTACCTCTCTGTAGTTCAATTCTCATATTTTCAAAAGACATCATACAATGGCTGCCTGTGGTAAGAGCAGGTTTAACCCAGAACCCCACTGTATAGCTGCTGTTTTTTATATTTCGTGTTATATTTTCCCCGCAATCAATGTAGTCATCTATTCCGTCCAACTTTAGGGCATAGCCAAAATCGCATTTGACCCATTTCGCTCCGTGAATTCTTCCATGATTGGAATTACCTGAGACATCCTCAGTTATACTTCCTCCCCCTCCATCAAAATTCCAGAACGCTATTAATCCTTTTTCTTCTCCCCAGCTATAACTGCCAAACCCAAGAAAAAGAAAACACATGGTTAGTGCTATAAAAATCTGCCCCATGATACTATTTCCTATTGATAATTTTTTCATCTCTCCCCCTTTTATTTTTATGTTATAGTTTTCTCATTTAGCCCTTTTTTGAACTTTATTAAGAAACATTCTTCTTCCCTTTTCAAGCGCACCTACAAAATAGCGAGAAAATAAAACTGTAGCGTCTTCATATCGCGTTCCTTTAGTAAGCTTAATAGCCTTATCAGCCAAGCTTCGATATTCTGCTGTTAATGATTCTGTAAAATATTTTTCGTATATATCGGATTGTATTGGAAAAGGGTCTGTTTTCTCTAAATTCATTTGTACATATTGTGATTCTATTGATTTTAGTATTTTCCCAATATACGTTGCTGCTGGACCATAGAAATTTTGCAAATAATCGTCTATAAGAACATCTATATCCAGCTCTGGATTCCATAGAAGCTTGTATATAATGTATCTGTTCAGATGTTCTAATATAATACCATCTCTATCTTCCTCAATAAAAACATATTTACCATATTTTGCAATATCTCTAAAATATTTTGAGAGAAAATGAGGCATATAAGAGGGAATACCTGCTTGTGAAGTTCCTCCCAACACTCCCAACATACGTGGTAAGTAATGAATATAATATATCAAAGAATTACTGATCATTCTGTGCCAACGTTTAACTAAATTTAGATACTTGTTATATTCTTCATGTTTAATCAAATTATAGATTTCACATGTTTTATAAGGGCAAATACCTACTATAATATTATCAGGAAGTTTTTTTAGTCCTTCTGGAATTTCTGTAAATGTCAGATATGCCAGACAGGTTAGCTTTTTTTCAGGGAATTTTTTTTCAATTTCTTTTCCGACACGCGCTACAAAGTTCCATATTAGTTTACTGTGTCGAGATTCAAAGGACGCCTTGTCATCTGTAAGCGATCTGCATTTCTTGCAATGACATGCAGCAAGATGATATGAATCATGGGGAAGCAGAGTAAATGTATCTCCATACGCTCCATATGGACTCCACCCCTTATTGTATTTATTATGCAAAGTTGAAATAAACGGTATACGCGACTGTACTGGCTTACCTGAAAAATAGGCTTCAATATCCTTAATTGTTTCTTCAAAGACTCCTTTCTCCGAATAGCAAAGATGCCCGCTAAATTCTCTTCTTGGAGAATGTTGTTTCAAATCTCTTTTTCCGTTTTTAGAAATTGCAAAATATTCTGGATGACTCTTACCAAAACGCTTTTCCCAAAAATGCCGATTAGGCCTATGATTAAAAGCCATCCACATGCTTGAAGCTCGCATACGTAACAGCCACAGACGATATTCCTTATCGCTCCATGCAAGATCTTTATACTCAGACGGAAATAAGACTTGTGGGAATAAAGCTTGGTTCTTCGATGGTAAATCTTTGGGTTTAGTCCACATGTTCGGTAAAACACACCGCAATGCAAAATGTGGTTCATCAGTAAATTTACGTGGTTTTACTGTAATATCCTTTCTGCCAGGCACAACCATACCCTTAGTTCCGGGGAAAAACCATCGGATACCAAGATGTTCCAAAAACCAATACACTCCATATAGTGTCCCGCGCTCAAAATCCCAGACTGCAGGTATAAATTCCTCATCTCTAATAGCATTGAAAGTAAAAAGGATTTTACTCTTTTTACTTTCATCATCTTTACCTGCTATAAAGACGGTCTTACTGCTAATATGTATTATATAACCATCGCGTTCTACAGAGTCAGGATCAATACCTGCAGTTCTTGACCATGGGCAATCTCCCAGAATTATTGATCTACCTTTCACAGGTTTTTTATTAACAATATCAAAATCATTACCAGTCATACGATCGAGAAAATATTTAAGCTCCTGCGCTGCAAAACGTACTGGTGCTGGCGCATTCTTGGCTATAACAATAACAGCATCCGGGCTTCCAGAACTGGAAATAATAAACCCTTTATTATTTTTGCCGGTTGGTTTCATCATGATTTTCATCCTCTTTTGTTCACAGGTTGGGCCATGGTACAATAATAAGCAAGATTTGGCTGACGCACGTCCAGTCTGCCAAATTGCACTACTATTTTCTGGTCACTTCTAATTCGAAGCGCATATTGCCCAAAGGGAATCTGATAACCTGAGACTGGTAAGGGCCTATCTAGTCTTATACAAAGAACTCTTTCTGCATCTACTTCAATAGGCAAATCCTTCTTTGACTTCTTATCCTCAAAGTAAACATCTATTTTGATGTTAGCTTCCCGAGATCCAGTATTTAATATTATAAGCGCTTCATGTCCTTCCAAATCTCCATCTCCTTTTGGCGGCAGATCTCCATCCGGTACCAACCATGTGAAATGTCCATCTCCAATATTATTTGTCATCTTCTCATCCTCATTTTTTATAATCCTTTTACTGAGCAAAGAGCTTGTTCATCTTTGAACTCAAGGGCACCGCTCCTTTTTCTGTGATTTCATACCCTGTTTCTATTCTTGCACCATTAAATTCCGGATGTCCGAAAAAACTCACATCAATACAGACAGCCATACCAGGTTTTAAGACATCATCACTATTTGGTCCGAAAAATGGTGATTCTGCTTCGTGTAGTCCTATAGTATGAGCAAATGGACAAACGAGATATTTTGAAAGTCCGTGTTTTCCAAAATAAGCACGCGCAGGAGCGTCAATTTCTTTTCCAACCTTTCCCGGAACAAGTTGTTCTTTAGTTAAGTTGAAAGCTTCTTTGAGGTAATTGAGGCATTCTTTCTGCTTTTTTGAATATACACCTGAAACAGGTAATACATCGCCAACAACACCTGCATAACCTCGAACCTTAGGAGAAATGCCGAGCATCACCATCTCTCCATCCTCTAGTTTTTTAGAACTTGCTGTTGGTACAACTGCGTTCGACCGTTTTCCACTGCCAACGATCGCACTAAATCCAAAACCACTAGCTCCTCGACTTCGAGCCGCATATTCTCCTTCAGCCGCGATCTCAATTTCAGAAATACCAGGTGCTATTTTCTTTTTCATAGCATCATAACAAAAATCAGCAAGCTTAAATGCCTGCCTGATTTGTTCAAGTTCCCAGGATGATTTTATGTATCTAAGTTCAACAAAATCCTGCGTTATATCCACAAGCTCAACACCTTTAAATCCATCTGTTATTTGCTTGAAACAGTCAGCAGGCATCCTTCCTGCTCCTACCAGTCCTACTCTTCTGACAGTTCCCAGTTTGGAATTCAGTTCCTCAAAAAGCATAGGGAAATCAATTATTGTGGCATTGGGATATTCTTCATCAGGAACCATAAAAACAGGGAAATTTCGCGTTTCGGTTATAGAACTATCAAGCTTCGCAAAGGGTTCACTTTCAGGACCACCAAGTAACATAGGCTCTCCTGTTCTTGGAATAAGCACTGCTCCACTTTCAAATTGTGGACACCATCCAGTCAAATACCAGCCATTGCCAATATTGAATTCATCATAATAAACCAGTGCCATATCCAGTTCTTTTTCCTTCAATAGCTCTCTTACTTTACTAATTCTCTTGTCAGATTCAGCCCTCTCAAGATACGCCATTTTGCCTCTCCTTTTGATTATTAACAGTACTTTCTCTCACTTCCAGTACAGGCACCAGCTTAATCCGACATGGTGACGATGTTTTTTCCCTATTATCTAGAAGATGTTCAACTGCTGTTCTGCCAAGCCTGTGGTAATCAAGAATAACAGTGGTCAGTCTAGGCATAATATGCATACCAACTGGCAATCCATCACATCCAGCTACAGCAATATCAGATGGAATATTTATCTTGCGTTCATGCAGTACACGAATTACACCACATGCCATCTCATCATTCGTAAATACCGCATCAAACTTAATTCCTTTATCAATAATCGAAGAGATCCTCTCATATGCAGCTTGTGTGGTAAAATCAGTCTCTAAAATAAGACTCTCATCAACTGCAATGCTGGATTGTCTGAGTATTTCTCTGTATCCTTGCTCAATTTCACGAGAA
>JAHJDO010000015.1 GCA_018812485.1 bacterium
AACCCTTCCCAATGATCTCGAAATATCTGGATGAGCCTGTTTTTGTAGTAGATAGGACTGTCATTCAACATAGCTACTACCAATCATAGCATAATTTGAAATTAGATAGATTGATATAATTTCCTATGCTATCAAGGAAAAGGTCGCTGTCCCCTTTATTCCCATGTCGTCCCCTTTATGTCCCCTGCGTTAAAAATCCCTGTCATGAAATTAAACCTAAAATTAAGAATCTTGACCCTAATACTTTACATGAGCGTATTTTTGAACATGCCGAAGACGAAAATGTCTACCTTTTTGCTCCAGGAAACGATATTATTATTGACGATCACTAAACTTTAAAATTCCTATACATAAATTTTAATAAATTTCTATTTCAGTAATTCTTGAATATTCATTTCCTCCATTTGACGAGTTGACTTCAAGCTTTAAACCCTTAATATAAATTGGATCTAGACTATGAACTATCCGCCATTCATGATTATTTTTGTTTGTTATTACCCTTTTCCATTCAGAATCTTTACTTCTGATATATATACTGTAATCTTTAATACCTTCCTCATTTGTCAATTGTCCAAAAAGATCAGTTGCTTTCGTATAAATTCTAACTTCTGTAATCTCTTCTTCGGATGGAAATTCAATTTCGACTATATCTGGAAATTGATGTATTGTTCCATCATTCCAAAATTCATCGTATTTCCCGTCAATAATCCTTTGCACTGGGAAATATGGGGGATATGGGTACTCAGAAGAACATGAAACTTTTATTCCACTTATAGCTATACATTTGTTTATTTTATTTTGATTCTCAGTCATGGGCAAGCCTTCCAGACTATCGTCATATTTTAAATTAGTAGAATATACCTTTACTTCCCATGGGGCAAAATAATCTTCTATTTCATTATTTTTGATGGTCTGTACCCTATTATTTTCAAAAAAAACTTTAATTTTCTCATTATTCGGCAATGCCCCACTATATATTTTTGCATTACAGCCTGATTCTGAATTATTAGCCACAATAATATACAGATTGCTTCCATCGGTTTTGGCTATGCCTTCCAGATGAGAAGGAACTAATTTAATTTTCGGGCTTTCATCCATCAAAGTTATAACTGGTAGCATTTTATTCAATTCACGGCTTACGCTTTTTACCGTTTCCCATATTTTTGAAGTAAAAGAAAAATCTTGATCCTGATTTTGAAAAACCAATCCCCTGGCTCCCCGGATTATAGATTGATAAGCCATAAATCTCAATTGCACATAATTTGGAGTTCGATCTTCTCTCCGCGGAACTTTGTCAATAACTTGTCTAGCTCCTTCCCAAGAAAATGCCTGCAACCACACCATAACAGGTTTTTGATTGCTGATTAAAAGTTTAAACAGATCAATATAATCTCCAACACAACCAATTGTTTTATTTTTAATATAGGAATGTCCCGCCTCTTTAGGAATAGGATATATATCAAAACTTATTATATCACCTGCCGGAAGATAAGGTTTCAGACGATCCGGCGATACCGCCGACACATTCGGTGCAAAATTAATCAAAACAGGATGATAGGGGTCTTCCGTGGCAATCAAATTATAACCTTTGATTAATCCTTCAGGAGGATAACTCCTATGGGCAGGTTCATCATACTGCATATAAAATAAAAATGCCGGATTATCTTTGCATACCTCTGCCATCCGGATTATCTCTTCAGTTTTTCCAGGTATACCAGGGTCATCGATGCTACTTGAACAAGAAGAAACCATTAAATTATATTTCATGGCTTTTTCCAAGATAAGTTTTGCAGCCAAAGGACTTCTTTGAAGATAATATGCACGAATTGTATTAAATCCAGCATCACTAACTTCCTTATAAAAATTTTCGTTAGGCTTCGTATACGATAACATCATGGGAAAAAACGGTTTCCCTTTTACCATTAAAAAGTTTTTATCATTAATCCAAACACATTTTTCATTTTTAGGAATATTTCTTTTGCCAGCTGAATTAACTGTAAGATTACCAGAGGACTGACTTTCTATTTGGACAAGTTCTGGCTTGTTAATTTTGATTAATTTTGCCTCATCAAAATATACAGCACCTTCCCCTTTTATCTGCAAAACGAAACACATACTTTCCATATCTGTTCGTGAAGGAGTTTGAAATTCCCGCTTAAGCACTATCCATTTATTTTTCCCCTTAGTGAAAGGCCCTCCTCCTATACTCGCAGCCCATTTATTATTTGCTGTGTAGTCCACATAGAGCCTTACCTCTGTTCCTATCTCACCTCTTATGTTGACCGAAGCTTCATATCTTGTATCGGGATTGAAGGGAATATTATATTGTATTAGCCATGGTGTTTCTTTATTGCCCGAAGCTGTCATTTTGTAGCTATAAAGACCATCAGTCTTTTCCTTCTTTTCGAATTTACCGGTGAATGGAATTCTCAATTCCCAATTGTCTGGAATATCATTCCTATCATCATCGATTTCAAAACTGCCATTGACAATCAAGTTTGTTATGCTCTCTTTTCCATATGATGGAATACAAAAAAGTGCCAAAAGAAGCATTACTGAAAAACAAAAGTTCACTACCCTCGAAAATCGAATAAACATTTTATCTACCCTCCCTATTAGGTTGACATTATCGTTTAGCTAAAAAAAGTTAAACTTTTTAGCTTTTTTTGCATTTTATTTTTATTCGTAAAAAGATCTTGGCAATTCAAGTTCTCTGCACCTCCTTTCTCGCCATAATTGACCTTGGTATGTAGTATCATTTTTCTGCAACAAACGAGACCCGTTAGAAATAGATTTCTAAACGGATCAATATCGCCTTGATTATTATTTTTACCCTCTACACCAATACATTGGTGTGAGGGTTTGTTTCCTTCAAATTTGTTTGCCGATTTTCTCATCCTGAATTTTCCCATTACTTTTTGTAACTAAACTGTTACCCTTATTGTACCCTTTATAGAACCAATTCCTCATTCCATTCCTCTCTAACCCAACCCATGCCTCTCTATGCATTATTTTAAGGTATAAATCTATAATAAATCGTCCAACTCAGACTGGCTGCCATATATATTCGTTAATTTAATATCGCACTTCCTCCACCATTCCACATGGCCATCCACAAAAAGAGAGTTGAAACCATCGTTATGTCTATCCCCAATTCTAGTAGTGTAATCAGTTTTGCTAAATCCACCATTCAATTGACCATCAATTTCATCACAAATCATGAATGTACTACATGAATCTCTTACCTTTCCTAATTTTCTATTGGGTGGTTGAGTACGAACTCTGAATACGTGGTAGTTACAGATATAACTTGGGTCTACACTATTTAATCTAACGGACGAGGGTTCTGAAGGGCAGAAAGCCATGTTAATGTTTCTATTTAGATATTCATCCAAAAGCCCTCCACCCGAATAGAAGAGACATTGAGCGGGAAGTGAATTAGAGTAGGGTAAAAAAATCGTCATTATCTATAGCATACATCGTTACCGCTAATCCCCACTGCTTTAGATTGCTCGCGCACTTTATCTTTCTTGCCATTTCTCTTGCTTTAGAAAGAGCTGGCAAAAGCAGTGACGCAAGCAGAGCGATGATCGCTATCACGACCAAAAGCTCGATGAGGGTGAAAGAATGCAGGTTTCGTAAAGTCTTCTTTATTCTTTTAATCCACATTGTCTTTTCCTCCTTACTTCATCTTTATTCGCCATGATTAATTTTATTATATAGTATCATTTCTCAACTAAATTAGAACTTATTTTTTAAACTTCTTTTAAATATTCGCAGTTCAGTACCTTTTCTCGTAGGTCATTTACCGTGTAGTAGTAATGATTACTTGCTTCAAATCCAATTCGTGAGTCTAAACGAACAATATTGTAAAGCGTCTTGGCGATTTTTATTTCTTCATCTATTATCTCGATAAGCTTTAGATTTTCTTTATCGTTTTTGCAATCACGCAAGCGAACGAATCTTATCTGAAGATATGTGCTTCTAAAGTGGCAGTAAGCACTGATTGCTACATGTTCAAGCTCTGTAAAGTTATTCAGTTTGTCCTTATCGACTTTTGTCTTCGCGAGATCTAAAATTTCAAGCCCTTTTTCCCATTTATTACTTATCTTTTTAAACTGATTTTCGAAAATATCAGCAGGATAGTCAGCCCGCCACTTTTCAAGATTATCATAAGGATATCCAATCATAGTAGATTGATACCCGGTTGGCTTCGCATAGAAAAGACTCATGGGACCAAAATTCTGCGGGGCAAAGTAGAGCACCTTTATATCAAAGGGAAATTCTTTAAATGCATCACTAAATGCATGCCATGCCTTACGCACTAAAAGTGCAGCTTTTTCTCCGAATTTATCCAGTGCCATCTCTTTAGATGTCTTGGTAAGTAATTCCAAATTTCCAGAGGGATATCCACCTACTGTCCAGCTCAGCATCAGACCAGTTACTCCAGCATTATGCAGATTTTTAAGATGTTTTTCAACAAGATCTGGTGTTGGGATATAGGGAACTTCAGAACATTCCCATGTATTATTAATTTGCACTTTTGCTACTGCCTTGAGACCTCGTTTGATAGCGTGTTTCCACATTTCAATCGCTCTTTCACCAGGTCCTACCTGGGATATTGAATAATCACGAACATTAGACTTAATACCACCCACATCTGTTGGCAAAGCCTCCTCACTCGTACACATAAGCTCAACATTATCAGGGAGAAGGTCTATTGCTGCATGAGCCCACTGTTGATTCCACCCCCATGTCCAAACAATTACTCTTGCCTCGGGTTTAGTGCTGTGCACGCCTTCTTCTATCGCCCAATTTACATCAGTAATGACTTCTTGAGGATATCGTTTAGAACACCGTGGGCATTCTCCTCCGCGATTATGAGACCAGCAATTAGTTGGGTTCTCCGACCTGGTTATAGTAAAAACTCCTGCTAACTTTGGAACATCCTGAAAAAGTTTGGCTGTCCCTTTACGCAAGAAATCAAGAACTGGCTTTTGAGATGTGCAGAGATTTGCTATTCCATCTTTTTTAAATTCAACTCCTTTCAATTCGGGATGTTTCTTAAAGAATTTTAGCGGCATTGGTCGCGGCTCATTTAGATAAAGATAGACACCTATGCCAAAATTTGCTGTACGTTCTGTTAGTTTACGTAAATTTTCAAGCCGTTTTTCGTATCCAACCGAAAGTTCCGGAGCAGCTTTCCACGGGAACAGAGTATAAAGAATGCCTTGCAACCACACACCATTGACTCCTAGATCAGAGTATCGCTGCAAAAGCCCATCAGGATAAGGCTCTAAAGTTCGGTCAAGCAAAGGGTCACCATATACACCAAAATATGAATAAATAAGATGCATGTCTTGTCTTACAACAGACCTTTTGTGTATCTGCTTCATAGGTTTCTGGAAAGTCGCGAGAAAATCAAACGGACTCTCCTTATCCTCTATTTTAATATTTGGAAAATGTTTTTCTACAATCTTTTTTATTTCGGCTGTACGTTGAATCTCTTCTGATGTGAGTGACCTGTAATAAACAGGCTTTGAATGTGGCTTCAGAGAACCGAGCTTATGCCAGAGAAAATCATCCTCCTTAAGAGTGTATACCAACTTCTCTGCCTTCCATCCAAGTAGTATTAGTAATTGTTCATAGGACAATAGGTGCCAGTTATTTCGAATAATAGTAATATATCCACGCTGAAGCCAGTGCCTTCCCACAACAGGAGGAATGCGTAATCCCATATCCTGCGCTGATTTCATTACATTTTGTTCACTTGTCTTAAGAACCTGCGCCAATCGATTTGCTGAAACAAGTTCCCAATTACGCCAGATTACTGCTTGGTGCAAAGTAGGAAAATGAGGAAACCCAAGCGGCTCTGGTTGAGTGCCAACAGGCAATTCTACTTTGTCTCTCATATTCACTTACTATCTCTTCTGTTCTTTCCCGTTCTCTATTCCACTTCTATAATTCTCATTTGCTTATCAGACATAAGCTCTGCGCCATCTTTTGTAACCCTGATTCCATTTTCCCATCTGAGTCCGAAATTCTCTGACTGGAGGAATGTATCTACCTGAAAGGTCATATTTTCTTTAAGCAGATATGTTGAATCAGATTCCATCCAGGGACGCTCTACTTCTATCATGCCAAGGCCATGACATGGGCCGTATAAAAGATTATCACCGCATCCCTTTGATTTAACAAAGTCAAAGAATTTGTTCACAACATCTTTTGCTACGACACCTTCTTTTATAAATTCGATTGTTTTGTAATGCGCTTCAAGTCCAACTTCTACGAGCTTCCTCATTCCCTCGGACATCCTGCCTACACATACGGGTCTTCCCACCGATGGCGAATATCCCCCGACTCGTGCTCCTATACATAACTGTATCATATCGCCTTTTTCTATTTTTCTATGAGTGGGTCTTCCAATAGCATTGTTCGTTCTTTTTCCCGATAGAACATATGTTGGATGCGCCTCATATTCTGCGCCATTCGCATACATTGATGCCTGTGCAATGCCGACAATCTCTAACTCCGTCATACCAAGCTTAATGTTATTAATTATTTCCGTAAGTGCTAGTTCGGATATTCTGAATCCCTCTTTAAGAAGATTTATTTCATTCTCGCTTTTTATAATCCTCATATCCGTCATTATATCATCAGCTTTTACAATCTCAGCATCAGGCGCAGCTTTTTTGATAGCTTCATATACAGGTATCGGCATTATTGGATAACCTATTATGCCAATACGCTTGATTTTCCTGCCATTAGATGATTCTTCAAAAACAGACTCAAAGGAATCTATGTCTATATCCGGATAATTGGGTTCTGCTGACTCTCTGTATTGAAGTATCTTCTTAATATTTTCTATCTTACTTCTTCCTTCAGCGAATGTTTCACTTTCAGGACCTATGAGCAGCATTAAATCTCCTTGAGAGGGTATCAGCACTCCGGCAGTTTCGAATATAGGCCAATAGTCTGATAGATATCTTACATTCGCAAAGTCAGCTTCATGGCTGTGTACTATTGCAATGTCCAGTCCATTTTCTCTGACTTTCTCCTGCACCTTTTTTTGTCTTTCTTTGAATTCAGAATCAGGTATTTCTCTTATCATCACTTACCTCATTTTTGAACGGTTTCTTTATATTTAAAAATTTAATATTTATTTCATCCCACGAATGAGCCAATTCAGTTGCAGTCATAAACTTTGCTCCTTTATTTTTAAAATAATTGATTAATTTGTCAAATTCTTTTATCGCTTTATCACCACAATTTTTTACAATAAAATCATCTGGCCTTACACTCCCTTCGCCATAGTGTATTTCTCCCTGGAGCATAGGTGTAAATTCCCATGGATGGAAATAGAAACAGAAAACTGGATATATATTTTTCTTCTTAAGATAATTTTGATGATTTTCAATGTGTTTGATAAGCACATCTGCGCCTTCAGTTCGATAAAGGGGCCACTGATCCCGATCTCTGTGATATTGATCTTTACTTTCCATAGCCATATCAGCAAAAATTGGTATTTCTAAAATCTTCATATCACCTTTTTCCAGCCAGTTATCCCTATTGGGATGATAGGGCATAAGCTGTTTTTCATGATAGAACATGGGATATGAAGTATCTACCAGATACCCAAGGTCTTCCAATACATTTAGCATTTTGCTACTTCCCCATAGACGTGGAGCACGAAAAGATTTTATTTTTACCGCAGCTATTTCTTCTACAATATCTGTAGCCTTTTTAATCCGACCTCCTATCTCTTCTGGGAGAAGCGGCACAATACCAGGAATAGGGAACATCTCATCCCCGATAGTTTCGTGAAATAATGAATGACATCCAATTTCATGCCCTTCTATGCCTATCTTTTTAACTGCCTCAGGATACTTTTTAGCTACGTCTCCAGTAATAAAGAAGGTTCCCTTTATTTCATTATCTTTAAGAACCCCTAAGAGATTTGGCAGACCTTTTTCTATACCTTGATAGAATGGTGTCCAGCTGCCAATATCTGTTTCAACATCAAAACCCAATACTACTATCATCTTCGACCTCCTTCTACTGGCTGTGCCATAGTGCAATAATAAGCAAGATTTGGTTGACGCACATCCAGCCTGCCGAATTGAACTACTATCTTTTGGTCGCTTCTTATCCTTAAGGCATATTGTCCATAAGGAATCTTATAGCCTGAACCAGGAAGGGGCTTATCCAGCCTTAGACAGGAAACCCTTTCTGCACCTACTTCAATTGCAAGGTCTTTCACAGGCTCTTTATTCTCAAAGTAAACGTCCATCTTGATATTGGCTTTTTCACTGCCAGTATTCAAGATTATAAGCGCCTCATGTCCTTCCAAATCTCCATCTCCTTTTGGCGGCAGATCTCCATCCGGTACCAACCATGTGAAATGTCCATCTCCAATATTATTTATCATCTTCTCATCCTCATTTTTTATAATCCTTTTACTGAGTAAAGTATTTGTCTATTTTTTGACTCAAAGGAACCGCCCCTTTTTCTGTGATTTCATACCCTGTCTCTATTCTTGCACCATTAAATTCCGGATGTCCGAAAAAGCTCACGTCAATACAGACAGTCATGCCAGGTTTCAAGACATCATCACTATTTGGACCGAAAAATGGTGATTCTGCTTCGTGTAGTCCTATAGTATGAGCAAATGGACAAACGAGATATTTTAAAAGGTCATGTTTTTCAAAATAAGCACGTGCAGGAGCGTCAATTTCCTTTCCAGCCTTTCCCGAAATAAGTTGTTCTTTAGTTAAATTAAAAGCTTCTTTGAGGTAATTGAGGCATTCTTTCTGTTTTTTTGAATATACACCTGAAACAGGTAATACATCGCCAACAACACCTGCATAACCTCGAACCTTAGGAGAAATACCGAGCATCACCAGCTCTCCAATTTCTAATGCTTTGGAACTTGCTGTTGGGACGACTGCGTTGGAGCGTTCTCCGCTTCCAACGATTGCACTAAATCCAAAACCACTGGCACCTCGACTTCGAGCCACATATTCTCCTTCAGCAGCAACCTCAATTTCAGAAACACCAGGCACTATTTTCTCTTTCATAGCATCATAACAAAAATCAGCAAGCTTAAATGCCTGCCTGATTTGTTCAAGTTCCCAGGATGATTTTATGTATCTCAGTTCAACAAAATCCTGCGTTATATCAACAAGCTCAACACCTTTAAATCCATCAACTATCTGTCTATGACAGTCAGCAGGCATTCTCCCAGCCCCTACCAATCCTACGCGTTTTACAGTTCCAAGTTTGGAATTCAATTCTTTAAAAAGAGTAGGGAAATCAATTATTGTGGCATTGGGATATTCTTCATCAGGAACCATAAAAACAGGGAAATTTCGCGTTTCGGTTATAGAGCTATCAAGCTTTGCAAAAGGCTCACTCTCAGGACCACCAAGTAACATAGGCTCTCCGGTTCTTGGAATAAGCACTGCTCCACTTTCAAACTGTGGACACCATCCAGTCAAATACCAGCCATTGCCAATATTGAATTCATCATAATAAACCAGTGCCATATCCAGTTCTTTTTCCTTCAATAGCTCTCTTACTTTAGTAATTCTCTTTTCAGATTCAGCCCTCTCAAGATACGCCATTTTACCTCTCCTTTTGACTATTAACAGTACTTTCTCTCACTTTCAGTACCGGCACCAGCTTAATCCGACATGGTGACGATGTTTTTTCCCTATTATCTAGAAGATGTTCAACTGCTGTTCTGCCAAGCCTCTGGTAATCAAGAATGACTGTGGTCAGTCTAGGCATAATATGCATACCAACTGGCAATCCATCACATCCAGCTACAGCAATATCAGATGGAATATTTATCTTGCGTTCATGCAGCGCATGAATTACACCACATGCCATCTCATCATTCGTAAATACCGCATCAAATTTAATTCCTTTATCAATAATCGAAGAGATCCTCTCATATGCAGCTTGTGTGGTAAAATCAGTCTCTAAAATAAGACTCTCATCAACTGCAATGCTGGATTGTCTGAGTATTTCTCTGTATCCTTGCTCAATTTCACGAGAA
>JAHJDO010000016.1 GCA_018812485.1 bacterium
CAGCTACTGAACCATCAGCTACTGAACCATCAGCTACTGAACCATCAGCTACTGAACCATCAGCTACTGAACTTCAGACAATAGCAAGAGATCCCTTAACCTTGAATTTTATAAAAGATGGAACCCCTGGCACACTCATAACCACAGTAAAGCTAATAGGGGAAGAGGAAGGAAAAAATGAGAACTGCATTCCAGGTGATGATAAAAATGTCACAGTGGATAAGTGGACATACAGATGCCCGAAGCACGGACAGAGTTACAATAATAAGTACCGCATAGAATACCGTATTGGAGGCAAAACTTGTTTCACTGAATACCAACCAGATGCAGATCAGCTCTCATATGAATTATCCGGAAAAAAACATCTACCTGAGAAAAATTGTAAAGAAAAGTCTGATGAAGGTCCTACAGTTGCACGTAACACATTAAATAACGCTGGAGTTCCCTATGAGTTACCTGCTAGTTTATATTGGGAAGGAAAAGAGTATCCACTGAAAGAAGTCATCACATTTCCCCCATCCAATAGCACCAATGGCATAAAATTTCATATTGATCAAGAATCGCATGGTTGCGCCATATATATGGGCTGGGATGAAGATAAAAAGGAATATATCTTTTCAAATGCTAATAGTGCAGAAGAAGACGCTTGCTGGCATAAAGTATTTCCTTGGAATGAGCAGTGGGGAGAGTTTGCAGTCGAAGACAAAGCAATCCACTGTGAAGTACTTGATGAAGAAAAGTATGAAGTTCACTGCTGGGCTCCTCAAAAAATCTCGGAAATAAAGAAAAATAGAAATGGCATTCAGATACAAAAAGACTACAATCTTGGCTTTAGCACTTTTATGGCTAAAAATGATGGGAAAGACAACGGGTCGCAGAAAGAAATTACAGTTGAACTCTTCTCCGAATATATTAAAGAGCGTCTTCAAGAATATTTAGACAAGGGCTTCTCTGTAACATATCAGTATGCAACTAAAAACGACGATACTCATTCCCCTCTAGGAGAAAAAATACCCGTAAATACAGAATTCTTAAGTGACCCGCGTGGCAAAATTAATCCAGCGGTCTACGAAAAACTACCGGATACGATTCTTATTCAGATTACTCAAGAATTAGACTCGAACAAATGTTCTCTCCCAAAGGAATTCAAAGAGAAGGGAATAATCTATGACTGGACAATCGGTAATGCAGACTCTTCCAAGGATAAGAGCGGCCTGAATGCAGAAAAATATGATCCCTCTTGCAAGGAAGAGCTAATAATTTCAATCCCAAGCCAGCTAAAAGATGATATAGAGTGGCCAGATGAGTTGGCTTGTGAACCAACGCAAGATGCACCTAATATATTTAAATGTCAATTAGATAACAACATTGATACAATAACACTCCCTTTTAAAATTAAAGGGCTAAAGCCTTATGAGGCAGCAATCCCCAGTAATAAAAAAATAAACATAGCTCTGAATGATTTACAACTAAACATATCAGAAGAGATTGAAAAGTCAGTTAAAGAACTGAATGAACTGAATGAACTAAATGGCGAGTTTATTTATGAATCATGTATCTCAGATGAGGAATGCACTAATGAGAGAAAAGCATTACCTCATCATGATGAAATTAAGCAAATTCAATTTTTAATGACTGAGAAATTGGCTAAAAAAATCAAAATATCGCTTAAGAATGATCAGTGTTATGAGAATATCCACCCCATATTCTGGAATCTCAGCACGGGAATAATAGATGGGGACATCCCGCAGACACTGACACAAAAAAGGGTGATTACAAGATTTGCCAAGGAAGGCAACCCATTTGGAGAAGGTGTAGTACTAAAAGCTTACCAAACACGGGAAGAATGCGAAGGAAGCCAAAAAGTAATAGGAGAAGCTCCAACTGGTTCACTATATTCCTTACGACTACCATCTTGCGCAAACAGCGTATGGGTTAAAGCAGAGAATTTAACAGGTAACAAAACGGAAGCCCAATGTCAGGAAAAAATGAATCATATTGTAACACATGCAGATAAGCAATATTGGGAAATCAGTGTTACGCGCGACGAGGAAAGTACTCAGGCAGCCGCAGAGATAGCCAATAATACATCGCCGACAAGTTATATATTGGTTCTTAATGATAAGGCATTAATATCTAAAGATTCTGATTCTTCCACTCCAAACATCGAGCCGCAAGCATATAGAGATTTATTCAAAAAACTACTTAAAAATAATTTTGAAATTATTCGGTTAGACAGTGGCATACCCGTACTGATCATTAGAGAGAATAACCTACGCGACATAGACTTCCAGACGCAGCCATCCCAACTGGATATATTTATGCTGGTTGGTCAATTTCTCGATACAAAATTACTAGACAAGCAATTAACAGCAGATACGGTCAAGAATATTTATGTTATTACGTCCCAAATGCCTGAAAGTGATTCCGCAAAGGCAAACGAACTACCTAGCGGCATGTTGGGGACAGCAATTAAAAGCTGGGTCGAGAAAGATAATAAAATGAAATTTATATCATACAAATGTAACAATTATGACGAAACCTATTGTATTAACTTTAATGGGATCGGTCAGCTAGAAGCACAGATTAAATAGTGAGGTTCTGTACGATGAGTATTCTTAACAAAAAAATATTGCTCGGTTTATACATGGCAATTCTCTGGGTGGGCACTACTCTTTTTTCTATCCCTGTTCAGGCAGAAAAAACACATGACAAAGAAATAGAAAGAGCCGGTCTGTGTACAGAACCCCGTTTTGATGAGGGTAAATTAGGGAACACAACGATATTGCGAGTATTGAATCAAGATGCTCCAGCTTATAAAAATCCAAATGACACATCCCCCAGTAATCAACTAAATTTTGGTGATGTTCTGGCGATTTATGATGATAACTTTTACGAAAATGAGCGTATTCGTGTAAAGAGCTTCCATACAGGAGACGATGTTGGTTGGGTAAAACGGGAAGACATGTTATGTGGAAATAAAGCAAGGACAGCAGAAAATGGGCTGACTGCCAGAATTTTTGTAAGAACTGATGACATCACTTATAGCAATGATGAAGACAGGTTGCAGGGGTTGGAGGTTTCTCAGAGATACGATGGCATGAAATGCGGAGATGAATGTCAAAAGCTATCACGTTTCACTGGGTATTTTGTATTTGCTAAAAAGCAAGTATCTGACTGCCAAAGGACAGAGGAATTACTGTGTAGCAAATTTCTTATTGCCAATAAACTCGAATTAACCGGAAGTGACGTGCTTGTTGGCTGGATCGGTAGTGATAACGCATTTGAGTGGAACAATGGTTATGGGTTGAGAGGTTCTGAATCTTTGGCTAAGAAAGATGGCTTTATATGTGGCTATAGAACTTTAGAAGAAGCGAAAAAAGATACCAAGGAAAACTGTTATGCAAAAATGGCCGGAGGTACTGCATGGTATGAACGAGAAAATCGCATGCTTATGCTGGATAAAATATCGGATGAGAAAGGAAATAATATTTACAAAGTAATAGCCCCGCTAAGAAAAGATGGCTTTGTTGATATTTCAAAAGAAAAAACAAAAGCCATTGGCGATTTAAGACGCTTGGATATTATGTTTGTTATTGATGGAACACACAGCATGACGCCTTCAATGGATGCTGTTAAGCGCACCATGAACAAACTGGTTGGGGGGCTGCCAACGGGAGTGCAATATCGTTATGCATTCCAGGTTTATAGGGACGCTTATGCAGAAGATAAAAACCTTGGTGATTATCATAACCTCCCCGACAGTTGCGACATAAACGAAGATACGTTAAATGAAGAAAGAGATAAGTTCATCAAAAAACTAGAAGAATCTGTAAAAACCACAACCAATGATACAACCTCACCCAGACCTGATAAAGACCCGGAAGAGAACCTGTTTGGCGGCATGAATCAGGCTATCATGCATTTACGTGGAAACTGCCCTGAACACACTAAAATTCTTTTTGTCATTGGAGACACTGGTTATAGTGGACTGAACCAAAAGAGTTACGGGCAACCTGAACTTAAAATAGAACCATTAGTTGATTATTTAAAAGGGGAAGCAAAGCTTTCTGACAGTGAAAGCGGAAATACTGAACAAGGAACAACCAAACCAATTGTCCCATTTTTCTTGCAAGCTGAAAACAAAGACCCTGGTAATGAACGCTACGAAAACGCCTATAATTTGTTTACACGACAAGCAAATTCTTTTGTCGATGCTATATTAGCTGATGTCAGACAACGATTTACAAAATTAAACATTGAGCAAAAAATTGAAAATCAAGACTATGTATATTTAATCAATGATAATATGTTAGTTGATCGTATCACTGAAACACTTAAACAAATTGCAAAGCCAACATTATTCTCTGAATATGAAACACGTAAAGAAAATGGTGAATCAACCGATGAAGCAATCAGAAATATGGTGGGTGACCCGCGTTATGGTAACACATTGGGGGTTGTGTACGATCAGATTATTTTATCTGAATGTAGTTCTGTTAGTGAGTGTAAAGAACAAAAAGTCGATGTTATTCGCGAGTTTTACATCAGAGAATCTCCTGACCTTGCTATGGACATATGGATGCAGCCTGATAGGTTCGCCGTCTTTGTTAATGATATGAATGATGTAAAAAAGACGCTTGCTGAAGTAAAGAACCGGGATGATAAAAGAGAAGCAATAAAGACAGTACTCACACGTTTATTTGACGCAAAATTAAATTACTCAGCTGCTGAACATTGGCCTGACAGTACTATTGCAGAATTATACCGTAAGTTGAATATTGCTGTACCAGAGGATTCCCCGCTATTTAACATAAAGTTCAAAGACTTTAACGAATTAGAGCAATGTGTTATTGAAAATATGTCGCATTGGATTTCTTCTTATACTGTGTTTATGAAACTGATTGCGGATGAAGATCGTAGCCTGCCCATTTGTGGAACAACAACAGGAGTTAATATTCAAGATGAAACAGGTAAAGACGTAGGGAAATTAGGTTTAAAAACAGTTGATGATGCAGTGAGTTATTTCCCGCCACTATGCGGACGCAGTACCGATGAACTCGAATCAATTAGGAAACTAATTGCCGAAGAGTGTCCAGTCGGGGCTAAGATGCAGCAATTAAATAATCTGGTCACACTCAAGACACCTATAGGTTCCAGCTTTCTGCTTCCACCAACCATGAGCATTAAATATTGCTCTGGAATCTGTGAAGAGAATGCCCCTCCAAACATGATGTGGATACCTAAAATCATGTTACCCTAATCTGACAAATAAACATCACGTTACCAACATGAAATCTATACACTGCGAGACACATAATTTAATCATTAAGCGAAAATCAGCAAAAACTGAATTTACGCTTGTCGTTGATGATATTTTTTTTTCATCACCCAACAATTCC
Source organism: bacterium (assembly GCA_018812485.1). Lineage (NCBI taxonomy): Bacteria > bacterium. The sequence goes on from JAHJDO010000016.1 coordinate 5,403, forward strand.
AGCCTATCAATTCCTTTTATTGGTCGTAGTGGTGCCGGAAAAAGTACACTACTGGAGGCTTTGGCTGCAATGTTATGGCCAACTTCTGGCAGTATCTATTGGAAGTTTGACAATGAGTGCTTTGAATGGGATGCCAAAAGACCTTTGTCGTCAGATAGGCTTGCTTTGCTCCACTCAAAATATATAGGCTTTGCTTTTCAGGATTCAACATTAACTCCGTTTCTTACTATCAGAGAAAATCTTATTTTTCCACAAAGATTATTGAATAAGTCAAGCGATGAAACTGAAAGGTATGCTCACGAATGGGTTGAGAATGTATTTTCTGAAAAATCAGAGAATATTTTATCAAAATATCCTTATCAATTATCTGGAGGACAAAGACAAAGAGCATCATTGATCCAGGCAGTTTGCAATGACCCTTATGTACTATTTGCAGATGAACCAACAGGAAGTTTAGATAATGATACCAGAAAAGAGGTAATGGATGTTATTAAAGACTGGCAAGAAAAAAAATCCGGAACATTTCTTTGGGTAACTCATCATACAAGTGACCAAGAAAACAGGGATTTATGCATTCAAGTATGCCAAGGAAAAAACGGAGAGCCAAACACAGCTCACCTGATTAACAACAGAGCATCATACCCATGCAAGTAAATTATCCATTAATAATTTGGTTGGCTACTAAAGAACTTATCATCGCAATACAATCCAAGCATGGCGTTGAAAATAAATGGGATTTTCCACGCCTAGTTATTTTGCTTAGTTTAATAATGTCTTTATCTTTTTTTGCAGTTGGAATGCAACATGGTTTATCAAATAGATTTGCAGCTGTATTGTTAGGGGAACTACCTGGGAGTGGCATTCCTATTTGGTTAAATGCCAATATATTAGATGGCGGCTCTGGCATTGATAAGCAAGCTATCATTGAAGCATCAACAAGATATAAATTTCATCCATATGAAGATGTCGATGCTAGCAATTTCCGTCTACCTAGTTGTGACACTAATGATAATCGCCCTTATAGCAATACAACATGTAAACTATGGCAGCCAAAGCTTTCAAATAAAGCAATTTTTTCTGGAATTGCTGTTTTCTCTGACGATCCATTATGGAAATATGCATTTCCATACAATGCTGAACACGAACAAATAAACTTATCTATTGTCTTAAGCAAGAAAAAGTTTAAAGAAAACTTTGATTTTGATGCATACAAAAATGAAATGGAGACCCGACTACCTACTAAGTATAAGAATGAGCTGCCAACGTCCCAAGAAGAGTTCTTTTCTGATGCAGGCCAGAAAGGGATATGGGTGAGTTTAGGCAGAAGCCCTGAAATGCGACTACTTGTAAAGATGCGAGTCAAATGGATAAGCCATATTCCCACACAAGGAGATCATGCGTTTCTATTGCCAATGGAAATTTATAAAACTCTTGAACTTTCCAAATATGGAAACATCAATAATAGTTATTATCCACAATCATTTTCTGATTTGTATACATCTACAGTAAGAGTACGGGCTAAAAACAATAATCTTGATTTTAACAACCTTCCAAGATGCAAATCAGAAAATAGCGAAAGCATTCTACCCGAAGATATAAACACCACGCCAAGTATAAAGTACAAACAACTAGCCAACTGTTTGCAACAAATAAGCTCAAAAGGCAAGGGTAATAAGGGAGAAGTAATTTTTCGTAAAACTGATAATATTTGCATGAACAGTAGGGTTGGTGAATTATTATTCATTGACTATAGATTAGGGATACCGAAACCTGATTCTTGGATACAAGAATGCCTCAGTCAATACAACATCAAAAAGTGCGATTCATCAGAAGGTTTAAATGACGACTTATGCACCACCCAAATTGAACATATATCTGACAAATATATCTCAGTCGACTATATTCGTAATTCCGATGGTATTTACCAATATAATATTACGGCAGGAGCAAAAAAAGAGATCAAAAATAGAACCAAAGTCACAAACCAGAATACAAACGTTAATGAAAAAGAAAAGGATATTAGCAATAACAATGAACTCACCAAGTTCAATCATGCTTTTATTTACATAAATGATATTAATACCCTATCTTCATCCATTAAAGAATTAAAAAGCCTTCCTAACAAACCTTTTAATTTCCATGACATGTATGAAGACTCTCTAAAAAGATTTAATATACTGCAAGAAATACTAAAAATCCTTGGCAACTTTAACTACACCGTCATGTTATGTTTCTCCATCACCCTTTTAGTTATAAAGTTGTGGATAATAATTGATCACCGAAAAAAGAATTACGTTACATATATGGCAAAAGGGATTAGCCTAACCAATATTCAAGCATTGGTTTCATTTCAAGTTATTATTACTTCACTTGCGGCATTATTCTTCTCTTTTATTCTCACGAAATCTTTCTCCCTTATAATGTCCTATCTTATTAGAGAAAAACTGACTCCATACCAGGACATGTTAACAAATACGCATATTGACCTATTACCTGTTGAATGGCATGAATATGGCATTGTCTTTGCTTTAGCGGTTGCAATAAGCACACTAGCTTCTTTGTTTATTTTGCGGTTTGTTCTAACAAAAAAATCCTAACACTCTAAATAGCCAAAAGAAACCATATCGCATCCCCCAATAATTAATGGAGGGTTGATTAACGAATATGAAATCGTTTTCGACCTCAAATACTCCCCAGCGCCGCCAGCTCCGTCAGCGGCCAGCGCGGACGCGCATTAATCACCGCC
>JAHJDO010000017.1 GCA_018812485.1 bacterium
AAATCTATCATTCCCGCTTGTCTCAAAAACCGACAGCGATCACGCCTGACCACTCTCGAAATCATGGAAACTCAATGTGATCCAATACTCGAAATTGAGAAACCCATAATCAGAAAATGCATCGCTTAACTTAACACGTAGGGGGGGGGGGGGGGATATTCCCGAGAGCATATATAACCTCTTTTTATCAGCGAATTCTGTGCGAGTAAGATGCAGGCAAATATCTATTCAGTTTCTCTACTGAATCTACAAAATTCTTATAATCAATTTCAAGGAATTTTATGTTCTTCCCTATCCTTTTTTTTATTTCTTCAATAAAAATTCCATTTTCATTAACTAGTTTCTCGCCGCGATAGACCTTACTTAACGAACATGAAGGAGAACGCGCTATGCCAATTATTATTTTATGATCTATCCCCTTAAAATCTTCTAGTGTTTTTACTACACTTTGGGCTAATCCTGCGCAATGTTCTCTAAAACCAGTTATCTTTTCATACTCATCCTTTGGCATTTTAGCCCGCTTCCCAAGAAAAGAGAATTCAGGACATGGCAGTTGTTCTAATAAAACATCATGTCCAGATATTAATTTACCAACAGCCTTTACTGTATTTACGTCAGGTTTAGAAATCCCGTCTGCTCTAACTTCAGGATTTAATAGACAATGTGATACAAACAGAATAGTTTTCATGGCTCTGTTTTCTTAGTAGTATAACTTTTGCATTTTTTGCTCAACGGACAATTTTTGCACACTGGTTTTGTCTTGCAGTAATTCTTGCCTAACCCAACTATGAGAGCATGAAACTCCTTATAAACTTCTACATCTTCTGGAATACTGCGTTCAAAAAATTTCTTTAATGATTCATAGTCCAACTCATGCGTTAACTGCAGCCTTTCACAAATGCGTTTTGTATAAGCATCTATTACAAAAGAAGGTTTTTCTGCAGCATAAAGAATTATTGAATCAGCAGTTTCCGGACCAATGCCCTTAAGTGACAGTAATTCAGCTCTTAAAGAACAAGTTTCTTTATTGAATAGTCTCTTTAAGCTGCCATTATATTCTTTAAAAATGTAGGTGCATACATCCTTTAGTCTTCTGGCCTTCTGCCTGTAGAAACCTGTTGGCTTTACATAAACCTCTAATTTTCCGAGAGAAAGATTAGATATTTTACATGGATCCAGAACATGGCTACTCTTTAAATTCCCAATAGCTTTTTCTACATTTTTCCAGGCTACCTGCTGGGTAAGGATTGTACCGACAACTACTTCAAAAGGAGTCTCTGCTGGCCACCAATGCTGTGGACCGAAATGGAAAAGAAGAAATTCATAGAGCTCATACGGACTAATAAGAGACTGAGACATGCTTTATTAAGGGTTTTTTTCCTCAGGCTTGTTCTCTACAGCCTCTTCAACTTCTGCCTTCGCCTCTTTCTGGGATTCATTCTCTGCTGGCTTACTTTCTTCCAATTTCTGAACTTCTTTAGGAGCTTCTTCCTCCGGCTTGCTCTCTATTGCTTCCTCAACTTTTGCAGGAGTTTCTTTAGGAGCTTTCTTCTCCGGTTCTGCTTTTTTCTTCTTTGATTCTTCTTCTTTCTGTTCTTTTCGCAGAATTTCGTTTACTAGTCTTTGCTTTCTTTTTATTCTTTTCTTCAAAAGCCTTATTTCTTTATTTCCTGCTACTTTTTCTGCTTTCTCTATTTTCTCAGCAAGCTTTTTCTTTAGTGTCTCTATCTTTCGCTTTAAATCTTCAACTATTTTCATACGTTTACTCCTAATGGTTTTAAGTTTACTATCAGTTCGCTACATTATCATATTTCTAATTAATTGAAAAGCTTATTTTACCTGTCTAAAAAATGCTACTTACATGCCGACCTATTGCTAGACAAGAGGTTAATGCAGGGGAGTCCATGCCAATAAGATTAATCAAGCATGGAAAGCCTTTTTCCTGCTCATGGGTAATAATAAAATCCCTTCCTGATCCTTGAAGACGTGGACTTATTCCAGCCATATCAGGAGACAAATCTTCCAATTTTAAACAGGGAAGAAACTGTTTGCAATCTTCAAAAACCTCTTGTTTGTAAGAAGAATCAACACTATAGTCAATTTTCTTCTCTATTTCATAATTTTTTGGTCCTAATTTTACCTGTCCTGTAAGATCAATTACTGTGTGAACTCCTACACCACTTTTGCGAGCACGGTAAATCAGCGTATTTAGAGGTAGAGTTTTTTTGTTTTTGACCCTGAAATACTTGCCCTTTGAATAGTATAAGGAGTATCCAGCTTCTTTGGTATTTATCCCAACCATCGCAGCTATTGTATCAGAATGCAGGCCAGCACAGTTTATCACAAATTCAGAGATAAGGCGTGTTTTTTCACCATTTGCGTCTATAACGTTTAAAACATAGCCATCCCGATGCTTATCTAGACCTGTCACCTTCGTATTATAGGAGATAATGACGTCTTTCTGAGTAGCCCTGAATTCGAGGTATTTCATTAAAGAATGACTATCAAGGATGCCTGTTGAAGGTGAATAAAGTGCTTGAATACAGTGTAATGTAGGACAATAGCTTGCTATCTCCTCTTTAGAACAGAAACGAAGATCTTCCACTCCATTCCCTTTACCTTGTTTCAAAAGATTTTCCAGTATCTCAATTTCATATTCATTGGTTGCAACTATCAGCTTCCCCACACGGTTATGAGGAATACCAGCTTCTGTACATAGTTGATAGAGTAGCCTTTTCCCTTCCACACACAGTCTTGCTCTTAAGGAATCTCTTGCGTAGTAGAGTCCAGCGTGAATGACCTCACTATTTCGGCTGGAGGTGTCCTGTCCGAAGGAAGAATGTTGTTCCAAAACTATAACATCACGTTTTCGTTTGCTGATCTCAGCAGCCACAGCCAAGCCCACTACTCCAGCACCAATAATTACTACATCAGTCTTCATCATTAATTCATTGGGTGACAAATCATTCATATCTAAATAATTTTGGACCTATTCCCCTATGATCTTTACTAAAACTCGCTTCCTTCGTTTGCCGTCAAATTCCCCATAGAATATCTGTTCCCATGGACCAAAATCAAGCTTCCCATGTGTTACTGCAACCACAACCTCACGCCCCATTACCTGACGCTTCATGTGAGCATCTGCGTTATCCTCAAAACCGTTATGCTCGTATTGAGAAACCGGTTCATGCGGTGCAAGCTTCTCAAGCCATTTATCATAATCACGAATCAACCCCTGTTCATTATCATTAATATATACACTGGCTGTTATATGCATGGCGTTAACAAGACATAAGCCATCCTTTATTCCGCTTTCCTTGAGCGCTTTTTCCACTTCAGGTGTAATGTTTATATAATCTCGCCTGTGTGGTGTCTGAAAAACCAGCTCTTTTCTATATGATTTCATTTCTAATCACCTCCAATAATTCTCCAACAAGATATAATGAGCCAGTAACACAAACCAAGTCATTTCTATTTGCTTTCTGGAATGCATATTTTAATGATAAAGATATGTCTTTTTTTACAATAATACTACTGGTGAACTTTTGTGCCTCTTGAGCTAGAATCTCAGGCCTCAATGCACGATCAGTACTTGTAATATTAGTAAAAATCGCGATTGAATCCTTTGAAAGAAGTATTCTCAAAATATCTCTGTAATTTTTCTCTTTCAATATTCCAATTATGAATATTAATCTATCATATTCTATTTCAGAAATAGTCTGCTTCAGAACCCTTGCACTGCTGGGATTATGCGCTCCATCACAAATCAGCAAAGGATTTTTTCTTAATACCTGAAATCTACCCTGCCAGATTGTGCTACTAAGACCTGTTTTGATAGCATCTTCAGGAACTTTAAAATCAAATAATCGAAGCTTCTCTGCTACTGCAACAGCTGTAACAGCATTAGTTACTTGATGCTCTCCGAGTAGACTGATTTCTAAATCACTATATAAATAATTATTCCCCTTAATCCAGAACCTTTGTCTGTTAATATTAGAACTTGTTCTTCCCCATTTGTACTCAGAGTTTATGTCAACTAATCCTGCTTTTTTCTCTTTTACCATGTTGCTAATTATATCTAGAACCTTCCGTTTTCTGCTGCCGCTTATTACCACATTGTTTTTTTTTATTATGCACGCTTTTTCATAAGCTATATCTGTAATTCTCTTACCAAGCACATCTGTGTGTTCAAGCCCAACGTTAGTTATTACTGATATAATCGAATTACACACATTTGTCGCGTCCAATCTCCCGCCCATGCCCGCCTCACATATCAAAACATCTATGTTCTCATCAGCAAAATATTTAAAGGCTAAAGCGGTAATAATCTCAAAATAAGTTGGATGATTTATGCCAAGAGTATTCCTCATATGCCTGACAGCTTTTTTAATATCGGAAACAATCGATACTATTTTTGCTTTCGGAATAAACTTTTCTATGATTTCAGATTCTTGCCTGATTGACTGCGTTTTTATAGTTATTCTTTCTCTAAAATCAGCAAGGTGTGGCGATGTATAAACTCCAACCTTATATCCTGATAAGGCGATTATAGAACCTGTGAATGCAGCAACTGAACCCTTGCCATTGGTTCCTGCAATATGAACGGCTTTGAATTTGTCATGCGGGTTTCCAAGTAGTTTAAGTAGAACTTTTATATTATTTAATCCAAACTTTATACCAAAGTATTGAAGGCTATTCAGGTAGTCTAATGCCTCAAGATAGGTCATTTACTTCTTGCGAGCATCAAAATGCTTAATAAGATCTATAAGTTTCTTCTTTAACTCCCTACGATCAACAATCATATCAATCATACCATGGGCAAGAAGGAACTCTGCTCTTTGAAAACCTTCTGGAAGCTTTTGATGAATTGTCTGTTCTATTACTCTAGGACCAGCAAATGTTATTAAAGCACCCGGTTCAGCAATTATCACATCTGCCTGAAATGCAAAACTTGCTGAAACTCCTCCTCCTGTGGGATCAGTTAATACTGAGATGAATGGAATTTTTTTATCACTTAAGCGAGATACAGCTGCACTTGTCTTTGCCATCTGCATAAGAGAAAATATTCCTTCATACATTCTTGCGCCGCCTCCCGAGCTTGATATACTTATAAAGGGGATTTTTTTGTCCATTGCAAGTTCAACAGCTCTTGTAACCTTTTCTCCAACAACAGAACCCATACTTCCCATAATAAATCTATAATCTGTAAGCGCAATGGATATATGAAAATCCCCAATATCTCCTTCCCCGTACACAGCTGCTTCTTTTAGACCTGTTTTCTTCTGCTCCTGCACTATTTTATCTTTATAACTTTTGTAAGCTTTAAAATTTAATGGATCAAGCGATTGCATGTTTTTATCGTATTCAACAAAAGTATTTCTATCTATTAACTGGGTAATTCTTTCTTGTACTGATACTCTATTATGAAACCCGCATTTTGGACATACACTGAGATTTTTATTCAGATTCTTATTATAGATAATTTCCCCGCATCCGGGACATTTTGTCCACAGACCGTCAGGAATATCTCTCTTCTTCGTAGCAGGAAGTACAGTATATTTTCGCTTACCAAACCAGGCCATTCATGCCTCCACATTCGTTGGCTTAATTCTACATGAGGAGGTATTTGTTGTCAAGTTAACGACCTGCAGCTATACAGTCTTGCTATGATCCCTAATTATTTGATAAAATTACTAAATCCAAAAGATGTAGTTATTAAGGATTTTAAAAAACAAAATAAAGATAGAGTTTGGACTGTTTTACTTAAAGAATAAATATTTATCTGTTGCATTAAGAACTTTTATAAATTTTATAAAGAATAATTGGGATGAGAATTAATGATATGACCTTAGCTCTTTAAAAAAACTGTATTTCTCCTCAATTATTTGAATTTTTTTCGATTCATAAGTCTTCATCTCTATAGAATTTTCCAAAATACTGCGAATATCGTCTTGAGTTCCGAGTTCTTTTGTTGCTACCAATTGCAGGAGAATATTTCCAATAGCCGTTGCTTCCGCAGGACCTGTAATTACCGACAACCCTGTAACATCAGCAATTAATTGACAGAATAATTTATTCTTGCAGCCCCCTCCTACTATATGAAGATGCTTAAAATTTTTCTTTGTGAAATACTCAATTTTTTCCAATGTCCATTTAACATCAAAAGCCAGGCTTTCAAAAATTGTTCTACTGATTTCTCCAGGAGTAGTTGGTGATGATTGCTTTGTTCTTACACAAAATAATTGAATAGCTTTTATCATATCATCTGGAGACAGAAATTTGGGATTATCTGGATTAATCAAAGATTTAAATGGAGTACTCTTCTCTGCAAGTAAGACTATATCACTATAGTTAAATAATAAACCCTTCTTTTCCCAAATTTTCCGGCATTGTTGAATAAGCCAGAATCCCATTATTCCTCTAATAAAACCCCAATTGGAATCAGCCAGCCTAAAATTGCCAAATAGCTCTTCTGCTGCATCTAATTCTCCAATAGGTTCATTTACTTCACATCCCACCATACACCAGGTGCCTGAGCTAAGAAACGCAGTGTTATTATCTTTCGCTATAGCAGCAATAGCTGAGGTTGTATCATGAGAGGCAGTGATAATCACTGGTATTTGTTTGGTCGAGATCTCCTTTTTTAAAATACCTATGATTGAAGCAGGTTTTACAATATCTGGCAAGATATCTGAAGGCACTTTCAACTTCTTCAATATCTCCCTATCCCATGTTAAAGACTTTACATTCATCATTTGAGAAGCACTTGCCATTGTAATATCAGTAACAGCGGTCTCAGATAATGCATGATGTATCAGGTCTGAAATAAATAGAAGTTTATGTTCTCTTTCTAACCTCTTTGTATTAGACTCTACTATGGAACGCAGCTGACAGAGAGTTGTAATGGACTCTAACGCTGTACCTGTTCTTAAGAAAAGCTCGCCTTCTGAAATTATTTCATTAAATCTCTGTGGCATTCTATCTGTTCTATGGTCTCTGTATGAAACTGGATTGCTTAATAATTTTTTCTGAGAATCCAATAGCCCAAAATCAACTGCCCAACTATTACAGGATATTCCGCTGATATTTCCATTTGTTTTCTCTATACCAATTTTTATTCCTGAGATAACTTCTTGAAGAATGTGATCCCAGTCCCAATAGAGAGTTCCTGATTTAAATATAGGTTTGTGTGTAAACCTGTGCAATTCAGCTATGCAGAGTTTTTTCCCATCAAACTTACCCCGAATAATACGTCCGCTCTCCGCGCCTAAATCACAGGCAAGAAAGCTCTTGAATTTACTCATTTTAATCTTACTTGTAGGTACGTCTTAAACGAGTAATACCTGTCTAAAGTCAATACCCTTAATTCCCCTGAATTAACGATACCTTCCCAAGAATACCACTCATAGACTTTTCACCAAGTTTTCCACAATAATATCTTCGAAGAATGTTTCCCAAGCCATTGGTTACCTTTAAAACAATCTCGTTGTCTCCTTTTTGTAAGGCTTTACTTATGTTAAACACATACGGTCGCCAGGGACGTATTCCTACTTTCTGTCCGTTTACTTCTGCTTCTACAACTGTGAAAGCATCTTCTACCACCAGTTTAACTATTTTGGGCAGAGATGTGATCTTCACCTTTTGCCGATAAATACCAGTGCCAGCAAAATTTGGATATCCCTGATTTGTCCATGAACCAGACCTAATATTACTCTGGACTTTCCCTAATATCTTCTTCTTTCCGATATCAATTACCTGAAACATTCCTCCAATCACAACAGGATCTGTAAAGTGAGTATCAAAGATCATTCCCCTAGATTGAGAATACCACGGAGAGGTACTCACACGAATAGTGAAATAATTCTCTCCAACATGAGAAAGTTTAGCAATGGAAAACTTTCTATTACTCTGATCCCAAAGACTGTAAGGACTGCTTTTATTTAGCACCTTTCCATTTATATATACAGTTCTATAAGAATCATTGTCCACAATGAGACAAAGGTCTTCCTTAATTGTCTTTAAACTATACGTGCCCCAAAGCCAGTAATAAGGGGACTCTTCCTGAGAGAAAGCCATTGAATATTTCTCATCTGTTACTGGCATCCACTCTCTGTTTTCACTAGGAGAATTTTTCTCTTGAAACCATTTCTCTTTCCGTCCTTTTCCCCTTGGGTCTAAACGAATCCAGAGTCTTGGCAAAAAATGGTTCATCGGCTCTACAGAAAAATCCCATGTTTTATCAAGAACAGCTATTTCTTTATATCCCTGTATCCATGTATTTAATCCATTGACAGGTCTGGCTCTTTCTGATTTTTTCGCATGCAAGAGGATAATATATGATTGTTCCTCTCCAAGGCAAAAATCAAAAACAGTATCTCTGCTTTTTCTTCGGACAGGAGCAGTAAAAATCCTACCAGTTTCTACATCCATAATCTCCGTAATTTCTCTAAACGAATGATGAAAGGTTAAATGTTTTTCTTCCTGCGTTTGGTTGGCCACAAGAAGCATTCTTTTATCTCCATCCTTACGCATACAAGTTACTATGTCCCTATGACCTTTACCCTCAAGACGCCATAGCCGAACTATCGTATCTATCAATCTCTTACTAAAGGCAGCTCTATCTTCTTTATTTTTATATCCAATAAATCTAAATCTGCCCTTATCTTTAAAATGCTGGGCATTGCCATTACGGCTATTCGGAGAAATTATCCATTCTGGACCACTATCCACACTTATAACTATTCCTCCACTATCTGCAAATTCCGAAAGCTTTTCATATACCTTTTCATCCATCACATGCATTTTTGGCAAAATTACTACTTTAAACTCTGCATGTGGGACCTTCAATTTTCCATTTTTTATGACTGCACCTGAGACAATTTCTTCAAAAAGAAACTCAAAATCAATATGTTCCCTAACCAAAGATTCACTGACAGCATTCATTACTTCAACTAATTTACCTTCTTTAGGAATATCCTTTCTATTATCCATCGGGGTCATAATAATATTTGTAGCTGTCGGGAATAGAACTGCCACTTCTGTATCAATATATCCTGTCGAAGCAAAGAGTGATATCCTGGCACAATATTCTGAATAAGCGCGATAATACTTCCACCATGGCTGTGTAAAATGCTTACCGCTTATAGCCCTTTTTCTGAAGTCTGAGATGGTATAAACAAGTGAGTTATCATTAATAAGGTTAATGCCCATGGCTGCCAGCCAATCATTAATTATCTTCTGCTCTGCCATTGTGGCATTCCAACTTCTTACCCCAAAAGCTTCACACATAACACGTCTTGCTCCGGAGTACCGGGCTGTACTGGAAGCCCGCTTGGCTGTTAGAATTAAAGACTGCAGTCCTGAAATATCCTGCCCATCTGTCCACTTACGAAAAGAAGTCTGTCTTCTCAATAAATCTATTCCTGGTACCTGCATCCACTTTAAAATCTGATAAATATCGCCGTTACAGGCAACCTGCCGTTGTTGGGATTGCTGTTCTTCATTGACACAGTGACCGGTACTTAACACCTTCTTTTCCTTACACCAATCGCTAATTTGTTTGCTAAAATTAAGCCCAAAATATTCAGCGATTAAACGCCAATAATCATATCTAACCCGCATAAATCCCGGGTCATCAAAAAATAGCTTTCCCAGATGTGCGCAAAGATTGTAACCGTACCGCTTTTTAAAATCTTCAAAAAGCTTTGGGGTCCATGGTGCAGAATGACCATTACTAGGATGAGCATATGGTTCATCAAAGAAAAAACCTTTTAATGTTGAATCAAAATAAGTTGAAAATTTTCTCCAGTATTCTTTATGGATATAGTTCATCCACTCTTGAACTGCTGAGCGGCTTAATAAGTCACAGTATCCCCTTTGTCCCCAAGCCCAGACAGTGCCAATACAGTTTAGCAAAACTTTCTCAAATGGGACACGCTCGATAAATATCAAATCGCCATTTGTACCAGTAGTATTAGTCCATATCTGCCCGTCACTTAACTCTACTGGATGCCTCTGGCCATTGTCCCCTCTAAATTCGTTAAAAACCGGTATTTTTGAGCTATCACATTTATAGCTCTCCCCAGACCTTATCTTGGTTATTTGACAGTCCAGTATCCAGGCACGACATTCCGGATGATCGCGTAGCAACCAACCACCAGCGCTCCCACTAGGCCAATTGAGATCATCATATATCCAAACCTTCATTCCTAGTTTCCGACAGGTCTTTAAGGTAAACTCCACCATCTCCCACCAGCTTTTTTTAAGAAAAATCGGGTATTCCAACCCATAAATGGCAAAAATAAAAAATTCATAAATACCCTTATCCTTCATATCTATAAGCTGCCGATACATCTCGTCTTTACGCATATTGCCGGTCCATGCCCACCAGGGGACAGGATAATATTCTTTAGGAGGTTTCTCAAAATCTTTTATCATCTTTTTATCCACTTCCAACCAGCCTTTATTTTGATATTAACTTTAACCATTCACCTCAAAATTTTTCGCCTAAGAAAATCTATTATTTTCAATAAATCGCCTTTTTGTTGAAGAGTATCTATGTCTGACTTTTCAAGCTCTTCAGCTATTTCAGCCATTTTCTTTATATACTTTACTGTTTGCGTAAGTGCTTTTGTCCCATCTTCCCTGTATGGATAGATATCTATTCCATACCACCCATTAAAGTTCATTTTCTCAAGCCAATAGAAAAGTTCCAGCGTCTCCCAGAGATTAACTGTCCCCGGAAGCATATCGTGGTCCCAATCCCGGTAATTATCATTCAGATGAAGATGGAAAAGTCGTCCTGAATTTAAAGCCAAAACAGCCGATTCAGCCGGATTCTCAAGCGCCATGAGTGAATGACCAACATCAAGAGTAATTCCGACATGAGAAAGTCCTATCCTTTCGCAGATAAGGAGTGCTTTGCCAATGGTTGAGATAAAGATTCTATTACGGGGTTCTTTTATCTTATATTCAATAACAATCTTTATATCTTTCCTGTAATTTGCAATTTCAGTGATAGACTCAATGAGATAATTCCACGCTTTGCTATAGTCAGCTTGAAAAGGGTAATCATAACCATCCTGGCCCAGCCACAACTGAACATCTGCTCCCTCAGCCTCTACAGCTGCATCCATCCCTCTTTTAACAAGAGATACAGCTTCCTTTCTGATTTTCTTATCCAGGGCTGAAAGTGAGCCAAACTTCCAATGTCTATCGCTATACATATCAATTTCCGTCATTCCTAATTGAAGTCCTACCTTTTTTAATAGTTTCTTCAGTTTTACTGGGTCTCTATACTGGGTAGGGTAATCAAGGGCTACGCCTGTAATTCCTTCAACTTTAGCAAGCATCTCAAGTTGTCTTTCAAAGCTTATTTGCTCTCGATAACCTTTTTTAACAAAACGATCACTACAGGAAGAAAAAGCAGTAGTCCCCGTATCTATCTTTAACTTATTTCCCATCTTAATATCTCCCATAATTTTTCACTCAATATCTATCCAAACAGGAGAAGACCATCCCCTCTCCCAATCTGCTTGAATTACCCTTACGTAATAATAAACAAAGGAATGATCTTTTGCATTAATTGCAATAGAGTTAAGATTGCTGTTATCCTCAAATTCAAACTCACATACATATTCATCTTTTTTAGGAACAAATGTTTTGAAATCTTCTCCATTTCTGACCAGAATTATTCTTTCTATTCTGTTTGTTCCCGCAGTAAATATCTTAATATTCCTGACTTCTTTTTCTTTAAGATTAAATTCTTCACCCATTTTATGTCCATTTATAGAAAAATCTATTATCATCCTCACACCTGTTGTGGCATAGCACCGTCTTGCCTGCAGTGCCTGAAAAACAGATCCTCTGGTAAGCTCTTCCGCATATACACACGCAAGACCACTGTTGGCATAGCAAAGCTGTGGGGGCTGTTCCTGAATAATACTTCCCGGCATGCCGAAATGTGTATCGCTTGATCCTATAAATCCTGTACGAAAACCCAACCTTAAGGCATCCTGGACAAAATGTCCTTTGCTATAATCTGCAATTGCTCGAAAATTACCTTCATATTCTGAAACTCCCCATTTTGAACATATTTCTACTAATCTTATATCATCTGTAGGAATTTTCTCCCAGTTTGTATATGCGCCAGTATATGCAGGGGCGCTTGAATGATGAGGAATAACTAAAACATCTTTATTTTTTAACGATGAGAGGAGACGCTCAGGTGAACAAGTTTTAGGATTTGAGGGTCTTAACAAAGGCGCCTTGTCTGCCGAATAATAACTATTTAAATCCCCAAAAGATTCAGATTTGAGTTCATTGCAATTTGGACAACCAACTTTACATTCTTCTCTTCTTCTTTGCCATTCTTGTCCCAAAAAGGTAATAAACTCATTTGGTTTATTATAATAATTAGTTTTCTCTTGAATTATCTGCCAATCTTCATCGGTGAGAGGGTTTTTATCTCGATAGGAAGGAGGTTCTGGTTTTGAAGAATATCCGGTAACAGGCCAATTTATCATACAAGCTGTAGCGCAAAAATCTAATTTTGATACATCCTTACCATAACGAAAATACTCATCAATACCCAACACTCCATGGGAAAAACGAACTTTTCCATGAATATCTCCAAAATATAAATAGTATTTATTATTATCAATATAAACAGGATTACTGGTAGCTTTAAAATTTCTTTTTTTATCTTCCGCTTTAAAATAATGAACTCCCTTTTTATTTATGGGTAACTTTATTTCTTTTTTACCTTTATCAGAAAGAGTAAATTTTAATTTGTGATTATAACCAAAATCACTCTTTAATTCTATTTCCCACAAATATTCAGATGCTATGTTGTTCCATCGGTCAAGAGCTTGTATACTTAAATTTATTGGTTTATTTAGATCTTGCTTTGAAGTCGCTATTATCTTGAGTTTTTCAGGATGTCCTGAAATTATATTTATAGAGGCGCCGGCATCCAGATATTCTATCTTCCCATCGATTTTAAACCTAACAAAAAAATTTATCCTTATAGGAAAAGGCAATGTGCTCATATGAAAAGGCGCCCAGGTTTCAGGCTTATGAATTACCAGTAAAACAACATCTCCTTTTTCTAACTTCCCTTCTATTACTGTAATGGCAATACCATGAGTTTGACTATGTAAATACTGGCTATAGTTTTCCCAGCAGGGTTCAACTTTAATCTTAGCAGAAGCATTGGTGGAAGATTCTATAAAACCAGGTAGTTCACTATCTTTTGTTTGAGTCTTTATGAACCTATTTTCGCGCCATTCTATAATAAACGTCTCAGAGGAAAGAATGCTTTGCTCGCCAACTTTATATTGCAGTTTTATATCAAACGTTTCACCCACCTGAACATTTCTTTCAGGCCATACTTTCAATGTTCCTAATGTTTTATCCATTTTTTCTCTCCGTTATATTTTATCTATATAGCGGTTTAATATGAGATGATTCTTCATTACAAGTTGTATAATCATGCGTGTAACTGCCTTCAGATTTTGCGCTGTGACCATAACCACAAAGCATATCATCAACAATGACAAATATAGTAATCTTCCGTTTGTCTTTGACATCAGATAACGCTTTGATTAAATCTTCACGTCCCTTTTCTTCATTATAATTAAATCGTCCACACATTACTTTCTCTTCTGAAAGTATCTTATGCATTTTAATGAAATCCGACAGATCATCCAACCTGGGATAACGAAAAACAACCTGCTTGCCCTTTGCTTCAAATCCCTTCAAAATCTGACACATCCTTCTTCTCTCCTTTCCATAGATTGACAGCATTTAGCCCTAAAATCTTTTCTTTATCCTTATCGGTTATTTTGGCTTGAAAAATACGACCCAAGTTTGCTCTCGGATCAATCCAGGTAAGGTCTGAGCCAAAGAGTATCTTTTTACTTCCAACCTCTTTTACCAAGTGTTCAATTAATCCAAAAGAGAAACTGTCTCCGGCCAAATCGAGATAAACATTCTTGTATTTCTTAGCCAATGTTATCGCCTGAAGATGACCGTGATAGCGACCACCGCTATGCGCTAAAATAAGCCTTAATTTTGGATATTTATCTAAAACCTGACTAAAGAGATGAGGCTGGGAAAAAGATTGTCTGGGATTATTTACATCTCTTTCCCAGCTATGAGTTAAAACCGGTAGAGAAAAATTTTCTGCATACTTCCAGAGAGGGACATATTCATCTACATGGGGAAAAGATTGATGAAATGCTGGATGTATCTTAATCCCTATAAATCTTTTATCATCCCTGTGCTTTTTCATCCAGTACAGGCTTTCTTTAATCAGATTGGGATTATAAACAAAATATCCGTATATCCGTTTTTTCCCTTCGTCGAACGCCTTAAGCGTCTCTTTGTAGCCGTAACCAAATTCTCCTCCCAGACAGGCCAGATGGCTTGAACAAATTTTATCAATGCCGAGCTTATCCATAATATAAAGTATTTTTTTTATACTTACATCTGGATAATAAAAATTGGCATCTTTACCTAGATGAGTATGGACATCTATAATCATTATCTTTTAATCCCGTTAATAAGGCTCTCTAAATTTACATGTGCTATCTTTTTTTTATCTTCCCATGAAAACTCACCTTCAGCTACCATCATCATGGATATATCTGGATCATTTAAGGGGAAATTAGTCCCAAAAATTAGTCGCTCAGCCCCAAAACGTTTTACAACGTCATCAAGACCGAGATAAGAAATAAGATTGTGAGTTCCAAGATGCAAATTTTTAAATTTAGCTAAGAGGGGAAAATAATTGCGCGCTTCAAGAAACTCATGATGCCCAATTCCCTCAGCTATGATAGGTAATTCTGAATATCTGTGACATGTCTCATAAATTCCTTGCCAGCCGACCTGTCCTATCCATAAAAAGAGAGGAATTCGCCTTGCCTCTAATTCTTTAAGGATTGGGGCAAGCAACCAATCTTTAAAAAGATAACGGTTTGATTTTGGAAGAAGTCTGACGCTTACCATCCCCTTAGATAAAGCCTTATCTAAATAGTCTTTTTTTATCTCCCCACAACCAGGTGGAGGCAAAATAAAACTCGCCTGAAGAGATTTTTGTCCTTTAAGTTTCTTAAGAAGGATTTCGTTGCCTATTATAGGATTATAAGTAGTAGTCATAATATGACTAACGATACCTTTTTTGATACCATAATAGTCCATCTCTTTAACTAGTTCCGCTATTCTATCTACGCGTTGGAAACGCCCTTCAGGAGAAGTCCCTAACCAAAGACTACTATCATAGAATTGGAGCTTCTTAATCTTTTCTCGATATTTTTTTACTAATCCCTTGATATTTGCCATAGTGGCTGATTTATCTCCTCTAAGTCCTGAACTCACCAAACAATTTAAGACGAGCGTCCTTCGAAGATTTTAAAATTACACTTTTCATAACTATTAAAACTCTCCCTCGTGCCTGAAAATATTTAAGAGTTGGAATGTTTAATTGCATCTTAAACGAGTAATACCTGTTCCTGCTATTTTCTTTGGACAACCCTTAATATCAATTTCTGCTTTCAGTCCTTTTGGGACGGTAAGTTTAATATCTATATACTTATTCTTTCTTTTCCACTCTACCTCAATGAGACCTGAAGGGGTAGGAACTTTCCCTTTTACATAATTAAGATTTAAGAACTTCGGAGAAAATTGGAATTTCCTCCAACCAGCTGATATGGGATGTACTCCGAGAACATGTTTTGATAAAAAATATGTTGGATGTGCTGACCATCCATGACAGCATGACCAGAGAACATCATTCCCTGCATTCCAGTTTTCCCACCATGTTGTTGCGTCTTTCCTTAACATATCTCCCCATTTTCCCTTAATACAATCCACAACCTCTCTTTCTCTGCCGATTTTCATAAGCGCCCAGATAATATAGAAATAAAAATATGGAGATGCTGTCATTATTTGTGTTTTAGGATTATAAATACCTTCCAAAATCGCTTTTTTAACTTCCTCTGTATACTTTAATCCGCTAAGAACAGCCAATGAATTTGAGTGCTGGCTGATTTGGTCTATTTGTTTGTTACTATCAGAATCAAACGCTTCTATCCAGAGATTTTTATCCTTTGACCAGAAGTGCTTTTCTATCGCTTTTTTAAGCTTAAGGTACTGCTGAGAAAGGTTTTTAGAATCTTTCCCTATTATCTTGAATATTTTTATAGCTGTTTCCAATGCTAACAGATAAAGCATATTAAAGGTTGCAGATAAATGTTTCTTATCCAGTTTTGCCCAGTCTAAGAATAGCCAGTACCTTGGAGTAGGACCTAGTAAATATTTTTTGCCAGCATGTTTCTGAAAAAAATCGAGGATTCTAAGCATAACAGGATAGCACTCTTTCAATAATGATTTATCCCCTGTAAATAAATAGTAATTATGAATGCTGATAAACCAGATAAGATTATAATCAGGATTAATACAGCGGTACCTATCCGAAGGTGCTATTCCAAATAATAGTCCTTCAAAAGTTTGAGATTGAGCAAACTGTTTTAGCCCTCTTCTAATTAGATATGGATCCCCGAAAGTATAATAATTAACAAGACTCTGTATCATCATATCGCTCAGCCATTGAGTTTGTTCACGCCATGGACAATCAACATAAGCATCAGACATGCATTTTCTAACTGTATATTTCCCCACATCCCATATCTTATTAAGCAGTTTATCAGAACATTCAAAATCACCAATTTCTGAAACCGGATATTCAATAGAATTCAAGCCGATATATTCAATCTCTACAGGTCTTCTAACACATCTTGCTACTAATAATAGATACCTTAATCCTCTGAACGAGAAAGTTTCAAACTCCTGTATACCCTTTTTTGTAATATATCTATCCATAAAAGCTACCTTACTGCCCTTGTTTGGAGGATGTATTAAGGGCTTACTATCCTCTATCTTCTCTGCATATACAAAATCAAATATTTCGCCACCATCTGCCTTATTTATTTTTAATTGCAGGCATCCTGACACTTCCTTTCCAAAATCTATTAACATACTGCTAAACTTATTCTCCTCATTTGGCAATATTGTTGTTACAGTTTTATTCGGTTTAAGAACATTCTCCTGATTTTTAAATAATATCTTCTGCGTTTTGTGCAGCTTCTCTTCATACAGCACATCAGAAAGTTTAGAGCTGTCTAGATAATCCTTATGATTTTTCCCAATATATTGAGCTACAATTTGTTTTGCATTTACTGTGCATTCCCTAAGCATGGGAATCCCTCTTTCCTCCATTGATTCCCATGGCAGAGTATAAATAGGACCAACAATTGTTGCATTTTCCCAGTTGTCATCATTAAAATTTGCTTTATTCCAGCTTATCTCTTCCAGTCTTGAGTCAAAAACTTCCTGAAAGCCTGTTTGAACTGAGGTTCTCTTGGTATTTCTCTTATATGCATTAACATCTTTAACCTTCCAGCTGGAATCAGTGTCAATATTGATGCAACTTCCATTTTTAAGTAAAATATCCCCATCCACTATAAAACCAGCTCTCCATCTATGAATATAGCTAAATGTAGATTCTCCATATTGATGAACCATAATAGCCATAACATTCTTGCCGATTTTCAAATATGGCAGGATATTCACAGTATCAAATGACTGTTTCCATGGATAGCATCTGGCAGGACCTCTCGATACATATCTGCCATTGATCCACAGCTTATACCTTGAATCCGCTGATACTCTAATAACAATTTTTTCTACATTAGTTGGAATATTGAACTGCTTACGGCCATATAAATACTTATTTCTAATATCATAAGCTTCATTAGCCCATACCCATTTTGCAGACCATTCCTTTTGCATAATGTATTCTTTTACCTAAATTTTAAATAGTTTAGCGGCATTTAAGCCCAGGATTTTTCTTTTATCTTCGTTACTAATTTTTGAATAGACTATAACACCTAAAGCTAAATTAAAGTCAATGAATGTACAATCTGATCCAAAAAGTATTCGATCTGGCCCAATTTGATCCACAGCATATTCCAACAGATTTTCATTCTTAAACCCCAAACCTGAAGTATCTAAATATATATTTTTTCTTTTTTTGGCAATTGGGATACTTTTTTTTACTCCTTCAACATTATTACCAGAATGCCCCAGGATAATCGGAACATTAGGATATTTCCCCGCTATATCATCAAATTGCTCCGGGTCACTATAAGGTTCACCAAGTGTTGTATGGGAAAGGATTACTGTCCGTCTTTTGTCAGCTATTTCCCACATTGGTTTCAATCTAGCATCATATGCATAAAATTTATCTACCCTGGGATGTATTTTTATCCCTTTCATCTTTAAAACCTCGATATAATAATGTAAAACTTCAACAATATTTCCTGCAAAATTAGGATCTATTCTACAAAAACCAATAATTTTATCTGGATATTTTTTTACAAGATCAGCAATTATATTATTCCCTTTTCTATAATCTCCTCCCCTGAAAAAATTAATACATAATCTACTAATTCCAACAGTATCTATTAATTCAAACACACTTTTTACATCCGATTTTGGAGCATAATGAGTTCCGTATTCACCTAAATGAAAGTGACAGTCAATAATCAAACTATTTGATAGAGATTCATTAAAACGTTTTTTAATTGATGTAACTTTTTTGCCTTTTATATGACTACTTGAAAACTTAATTTTTACATTATTTATTATTCGTTTTAAATTATTACCAGCTATTAATGCTTTTTCTCTTAAAGTAATATTTGCATTGTTTATAATCATTATTGATGCAGGGTGTATGCTGGAAACATTCAATCCATGCTGCATTGTGCCAAACAAAAGACGCTCCGCTCCAAAATACTCACACATTTCTTCTACTGCGTTTTGAGTTCCTTCATTCCCAATAGCAACATAGATATTTTTGAATTTGGAAAGCAAATTGTATATATCCCTTAAATAACCAAATGGAGGCATTAGAATAAATGGTGTATTTTTAAACTTTTTACAGATTTGGGGTAATTCCTGGTGCTCAGGAAGTATTACAGGGATATTATATTTATCAAGTATGGAAAAGGTTTCATAGCATGAAGATAACTGAAACTTCTGTAAATGAGGAAATAATCTTACTGCTCTAATATTATTATTTTTTATTTCTCTTATTAATTCTTCTGGATGTGGCACTTCACATGTTTCATGCGGCAGGAGAACCCAGCATCCAAATAATCTATCAGGATATTTTTTTATTTCTTCACAAAGTTCTTTATTCCCTTTTGAAGGAGAGTAAAAGATTGCATCACGATGATATACAAGAGCTTTGTCTATACCATAAGAATCCATTTCCTTAATCAGCTCTGAAGTATTTTTACAATGATGTAGCTCGCCTGTTTCTGGTGACAGTACAGGGATTCCAATTATGCCGTTAATATCAAAGAAACTTATTGATTCTTGTATCTTGCTGTTATCTTTACTTATTTTGTAGTTACTCATTATTCTTTACCTTGGAATTACAGGCAGTAAAATATGAGAAGGGTGCTTTTTATCATGATAAACTTTTTGCAGTGCTCTAGTAAAATGTACACCCAGCTCATTGTTTTCACCTGTATTGAGATTTCTGTCAAAACGGGGAAAATTACTGCTAGAGATATCCATGTTGATCCGATGTTCCTTCTTAAATAAATAGCTTGTAGCCCAAAGATCAATCTCAAACTTGTAAATCTTTCCCGGCTTCAGGAGACTTTCTTTCTCAAACGATTCTCTAAATTTTGCTCTAACAATTCCATCCTGTATGATAATAGATCGGCCATCGGGATATACATCAGTCAATTTTGCAGTAAAATCTGTATCCCTGACACTGGATGAAGCATAGAGAACAACTTTTATGTAACCTGTAATCTCTATCTCCTTCTTAAGAGCTTCTGTCTTGTATACAAGCACATCCTCTCTCTTTTCGAGCTGACTCTGGTCAAATGGCCCTCTGGAAATGCCTGCAAGAGGACTGGGTCCGGAGTTGCATCCTCCTATTGTAGGCACTGGATTAGAGGGATTATATGCAAAATTATCAAATGGTTCATCTTCTGGAATAGTTGTGGATAGATAACCTTTGCTGTGAAGATAGAACGGTGTATATTCTGTTCTTGATAGAGGCCACTCTTTTTCTTCTCTCCAGACGTTTTCTCCCATAATGAAAATTCTAACAGGATCTTCTTCCAAACTTCCATTTTTTAACCAGCGATTCATCCATCTTATGACTTCTACATTCTCCACTTCATAGACAGTTTCAACTTGTGGAACAAGATTTTTATCTCCTTCTAATCCTGTACTACTATGATCCCAAGGACCTATAATTAATCTATGCTGCAGCTTTTTTTGCTTTGAAATCCATGAGTAATAATCCAGAACATCAGGTGTTATATGATCATACCATCCGGTTATACAAAGATTAGCTGCTTTTATATTTTTTGATTTGATTATATTCAAGAAATCCATCCGTTTGCATAGATAGTTATTAATACAATCTTTATAAAAAGTTGTATCTATTCCGGTTTTATCTAAGATAGAAATTACAGGAAGCTTCTTTAACAATTTATTCCAATCAAACTCTCTAAGAGGATTGAGTTTTATTCCAGCTGTATATGTTGCCCACAAAACAACCTGCAAGAACTGGAGTGTTCCTCCTGTGTGATTAGTAGAAGGTATGAGAGGATATGGAGCTGCATCCGGACACATAGCTAGAAGATGAGGATTTCCTGTAAGACCACAGGCAATTTGAGTATATCCTGGATATGATCTCCCAAATGTACCAACCTTTCCATTAGACCAGGGCTGTTTTATAATCCAGTTTATCGTATCTTCACCATCTCTTATTTCGTTATCATATGGTTTCCATGTCCCTTCTGAACCAAATTTTCCCCTTGAATTCTGATAAATAACAGCATATTCATGCTCTGCAAAATATGTACACTGTTCTTTATTATTAAACCCTGAAGAACCATAAGGAGTACGGCAAAGAAGTGCAGGAAATTTCTGATTGGTTTCAGGACGATATATAATAGTTTTCAGTTGTACTCCATCTCTCATTGGGATCATTGTTTCAAATGTATTTATATTCATAACTAATTTTTGTTACTTAAATTACATTTTTATTTATAAAGTTTGAATATCTTTGTCTCATAACCATTAAGCTTTACAGATTTATTTATCCAGTTTTTCCTATCATTGGATAACGTGTCCCATGCAGTTTTGTAAGAATTTTTCTGCTCTAACGAGACACAAATCTTTCGTGAAGTGTTATTAAATAAGAAGAGTATGTCCTCTTTTTTCTGCCCTCTTAGCATTCTAAAACATACTCCATCAGGTACATTTAATAAAGGTTTTGAAATATTCGTAATATCTAATATTCTGTTAAAAACTTTGTGGATAAGATCCTTTTCCAAACCTGAAGATAAACTTCCTTCTTCATCGTCTGCCAACCTCACAGCTGGAGAATATGATAATCCAAGATTAATTCCACACATTATGGCTTTGCCTTTGCCATGTTTATTAATTGTTATGGCAGGAGATTTATCATCAAATGAGGCTATGATTTTACATCCAGAATGATTATATTTTTCAACAAAATGACTGTTCCCAATTTGGTATTTTTTACCATTCATAATAACAGATACCTTTCTTTCAGGACTTAACCTAAATACATCTTTATTACTCACTCCGAATATTTCATCAAATCCTCTCCCAGGAATATTTTTCTCATCCAGCCAGAAGTTTTGATCAAATGCACAGAGGAATGGATCAGAAAAGACAGTGCCGCCTTTATAAATATAATCTTTCAGGACTTCTACTATTTTATTGTCCAGAGCAACAGGAAATGGAAGAACTATTAGTTTGTATTTATATAGATCTTCTTTGTTACAATGTAATTCATGGATAATATCGCATGGAACATTCATCTCCCAGAATAAGTTGTAATACCCTAATAGGCATTGATAAGGAATTGTTGTCGTATTATTATTTTTACACCAATAGACTGCGTATGAGCGTGGACTGAACAGGATTGCAACCTCAGACTCAGGAACTTTACAGTTTAGAAACAAATCTTCATTTTCTTTTAAGATTTTAGCGATTTTCATAAATTCTCTGCCGCTTTCGTTTGGCTTTGAACCGTCAATAGATACCATCCCAAGGGAATTGGCTTCAGTACCATGTCTTTCTTTCCTGTACTGCCAGTAAAGCACTCCTTTTGCCCCATGTGCAATACTGAGCCATGTCCACATAGCGAATTGCTTCTCGGATATTTCCCCTCTGGGATTTATTCCTGTACCTAGTTGACCACAACCCAGTTCAGACTGCCAGACTTCTTTGTTTCTTCCAGCATTTCTCGTAGCATCCACTGCTAATGAAACTCCCACTGTATCTGAATATTGACTTGGGAATCCACTGCATCCCCATTTATCCATAATATGCGCATTATCCCAGTCATCAAAAGCCATTGCTGGAAGAACATTATTCTGCACCTGGCTCCCGCCATATGAGTGTCCAATTACGGGTTTATTACTCAGTTTCTTTATAGTATTTATTCGCCTTTTAAGCTCAGCAATCAAATTATCTTTTGTAAAGGTTCTCCAATCAATCCAGTCTGTATAGCTCATCTTCCATGTTGGTGGAAA
The DNA here is from genome assembly GCA_018812485.1 of bacterium. Lineage (NCBI taxonomy): Bacteria > bacterium. Next base: position 22,659 of record JAHJDO010000017.1, read on the forward strand.
TACCTGGTCAAAACCGATGAATCGCCTTCCCCATGTCTTATTTAGAACTGATATAGAGGTATACTTCTCTTTCAGCCATTTTCTGAATGCGTTTTTTGTCGCTTCACAATAGCAGTATTCTTCATTATTTAAATGGTCAAAAAAAACATGGGGTTCATTCATTGGCTCCCAGAAAGAAAGTGATTCTCTATCCTTAACGTGCGAGACAACTCTCTTTATAAAATTCAAAGTTATATCCTGAACCTCTTTATTATCATAACAAAGTCCAGGCCATCCACCTGACGGAGTATTATTTCTGGGAGAAGGTAAAAATGAAATTCCTTTTGCATTAACATAATAATACTGGGGATATTTACAAATTGCCCATTCAGGAGCGGCATGAAGGTGAAATAGACATCCTATTTTAATATCATACCTATCTCCCAAATCAAATATCTTATCGAGATAATCATAGTCAATAACACCTTCTCTAATTTCCAGTCTGTTCCAGAGCAGCCATACACGAATGGTATTCACTCCCATTTTCTTCATATTCTTGAAATCTTTCTCCCATTGGTCCATTCTGGGAGTTTCACCTCTTAGATACTGTACGCCATATACGAACATACAATTATTCTCCTTCATTATTTTTCTCTAATCCAGAATATTTTCCATTCATAAGAAGGAATATCCAGAACGATTTTATTTTTGTTAATAGAAATATTATCCGAGCTTAACGAATCATTGGCTGCTACAACAGCTTTTGTCAATCCCAGCTTATGCAAATCAAATACTAATTCAACCTTGGACTTCGTCTGGGTTAAGTTGGATACTATCACAAGAACGCCATTGTTGGGATGCTGATAAAGACTTGCATAGCAGCTTGAAGGAGTCACCTTTACAAAATCTTGGTTTTTCCAGTATGGTAAGAATTTTGCTTTATTACAGCCAAAAGCGTCTCTTATTTTCCAGATTCCAGACAAAATTTCTAAATCCTTCTCTTTTTCAGGGCGAACCGGTACATCGTGAAGCAACGTCACGGCCAGTGATGCATTATAGTTCTTAAGACAGTAGTAAAGAAAGTCTGCCGGCACTCCAAGGTTATGCCCCATAAATTGTGTTCGGAATGTATCTAGAGGTATGCTATCAAGAAAGTTTTCTTTAGGACGAAGCTGTTCGCCTTCCCAATAAGTTGTGGAAAAGGCGATTGCAGAACTATTCATGCAATTTCCCGAATGCGCATCCACAATGCCGTCGGGTTTACGTTCCTTAACGATAGTATACAAACGTTTCATCAATTGCCGCGTCGCAAATATAGGATAAGTAGATTTATATGTCCCATCTGGTTTTCTATAGCCGCATCCATGAAGCGCATTGTTACATTTTATAGGCAAGATTGTGCCGTCCAAATAAATGCCGTCAACATCATATTTGTCTATTAAACGGCTGACACTATAAACAACAAAGTCCTGCCACGCGCTCTGCCTGCACGCATAATAGGTCATCTGTTTTTGCAAACCGGGAAGGGTGCTTATATAAAACGGTCTGGTAGGCCGAATTAACATATCATATTTGAAATTATTAAATTCTGGTGCAACTTCTGACAAAAGAAATCCCACAGCATAAGGAACAACTTTAAGATTATATTTATGGCACTCATTTACAAGTTTAGGAAACTTATTTTCGTGCCCTAAAGGAAGTACATAAGAGAACGCATCCCACCATCGCCATACTAAAAGGGCTTTTGCCCCCTTATCAGAATAAAATTTCAATGCAGGTTCACCTTGAATCTTTTTATTTATCCACGCATATTCATTTGCATAGGGAGGCTGCCTTACAATGCGGTCGTCCCAGGCACTTCTCTCCATAGGCCGAACAGGCGTTGCCTGCAATGCAAAAACATAGGTTAGCTTTTTCTTCTTTTCAAGGTGTATTGGTTTATCAATAAGTGTTATTCTAAGAAGGACTTCTTTATCACTTTTAAGGATTTGAATAGCTTTTTGCTCATCTTTAAGGAACCAATTTTTATCTGATTCAGCAAACCATGAAAGCCCTCTCTCCTCATCGCCGATCCAGATAATAGGTTTGAATGAAAAAGCAAAATTATCATTCAGACTGCCGGAATAAAAGCTAACATCATAGACCTTACTGACACCCGGCCAGGCGTAGAAATATTTAGCGTGATTTTTCTGAATAGGAAATTCTAATATCAACTCATCTATATTCACATCATCTATAGCTTCAATTTCCCAATCAATTTTCGTAAAACCATCATATTCTATATCTGTATTGATGTTAATATTCATCCCTCTTCCAATAAGGTTACGAGCAAAAATCGCTTTATTTGGTTTGCTTGAGAGCAATTCAAGCATATTGGAACGTAATGTTATTTCCTCCCCGTTCACTTTGCCGGTTAAGCGGACCGGACCTGTCAAAAGATCAGCTTGCGCACTTTTAATATTGTCCAGGAAAGGAGATGCTCCTATTGTGTATTGGCGCCCCCAGGGATGGATATCATATTCATCCTCTCGTTTTTCCACTTCTAAAGGCGTGTAGGGGGGCATTACTTTGTCCGTTATACCTATTTTATTATTAAACCAGCTGGGTTTTTCTATATAAGGAACTTTCTCAAAAACTGTTAAAATACAGTTCTTAGCACGGTCAAAAAAGTTAACCTCAAATCGATAATCACCGGGCTTTAACTGGCTGGCCTCCACCAAATCTGTTATCAACCATCGTTTTGAACCAGGCCTGGTTTCCCTGGTTAAAATAACTTTTTTATTAGCAACAACTTTTTTGTCATCACAGTTTATGACTTTAATTTGTATATCAGCGTCTTTTTCTATGTTCTCACAAAACATTTCGGCAAAAAATGCGTTTTTATGATAACTGAAACCTGTCTCTAATTTACATTTAGGCTGGACGGCTAGATCCTCTTTACCTGCGTGTTTCAAGATTTCCTGTGTCGAAAGGGCCTTATTATAAAGAAGAATTTCATCAATGTCGCCTTTGAAATACCCGTGTCCCCATCCGCCAATTTGAAATGGACCGCCGGATGTTTTTGTAATCAAAAAATCAATTTGTCTGTGTTCAATCAGTTTCCCATCTACGTATAAATAATATTTATTTGGAGATTCTATAACAACAGCAACATGCTTCCACGTTCCATCAAAATCTACCGATTCCGTGTCTTTAAAACATTGCCATGCGTCCCCATTTCCCCATTCAAAGTACAACAAATTGTTGTTACTAATTCTTAGATTATAATTTCTATGGATTACAAAGCCCTCCAAACTATCGCCGAAAATAAGCCAATGATGGGACTGCTTCTTATTTCGGATATCAGTTTTTATCCAGGCTTCAATAGTCAACTCCCCGTTAAGATTCAATGACGGAGGGGATCCTAAATCTACACAATCATCTGCTCCGTCAAATCGAAGAGCATAACCTCGCGGTGAATTAACGTATGCAGCACCATAAATCTTGCCACTATTCCCATTTCCGCTCACGTCTTTAAGAACAGTACCCCTTCCCTCATTAAATGTATAATGGGCTATCAGCCCTTTTTCTCCTTTCGCTGTTTTAACCTGCACTAGATTTTCTGTATTTACCGGGCTTGATTCTATAAGAGGCACTTCTGTTTTTTTTTTAGCTTTCACCAACGAAGGCATCTGATAATTCGGGACTAATCTTATGTTGTCTATGTAAAAATCTCCTTGAAAAGTACTTATAGTCGCAAATCTAATTGTAGCTATAAAATCTATTGTATTTATAAACTCAGCATTCTCAATAGAAGCTACGGTATTTTCCTTTTCATCAACTACCCACAACGAGTAATTACTATTCGTTATATCGCCATTTAATTTAACCGTGTACCATTTATTGGCATCAAATTTACCTATTTTTACTTGGCGTTGCTCGCCTTTACCTGTCACGCAGACAAAACCGTTGTAAAACATTATTCCTAATGCTTGTTCCTTATCTTCCATAAGATGACAATATAAATAATTGCCGCTTGCTTTTCCAATCGGGTAGATTTGATATTCCAAATAAAATTTATCCCTAATGGGTTGATCCAGCTTTCTAGTAATACCTGCAGCGTATTGCTTACTGGTATCCTTCAAACGAATACTCTTATCAGATGAATTTCTGAATTCTTCTATTGATGCACATGCATCTTCTCCCATTTGGTTTGCCTTCCATGAAGGTATTTCCAGCGCCGGGCCTGTCGGTATCTGGTCAAAGGATTCCTCGATCTTTTCCGCAAAAATCGGTCCACACACTAAACATACATACAAAAGCCCGCAAAAAAATACTTTTAGTCCTCCTTTTTGATAATTATTCATTGGCTAATCCTCCTTTCTTTTTTTGTTAATAATTTGAGCCATAGATATCATTACATACCTTAGCCCACGAAACATGTCCGTCCAGCCACAAAATATTTCCTCCGTCGTTATGTATAGTTCTAAGTCTATTTGCATTAGGCCATGTTTGAATAACTGTAGAATCAAGCATATACATCGTTTCTGATGGATTTGCCTTTCCATAAGATTTTATATTTTTCCCATTATTATTGAGTGTCATCCCATAAATATAAACATCGTCTCCACCAACTGGGCAGAAATAGGGTGAACTAGTATCATTCCAATCGTCAAGGGCTACTCCAATGTATTGCTGATTCAGTTGGTGACGCCAGTCTATTACACCATTATTCTGCACAGGAAAAAAACCATCATGGTTGTCAAAGTAGATCATACTGGCTATCCCAAGTTGCCTGAGGTGGCTGATGCAGACTGTTCTTTTTGCTAATGCCCTTGCTTCCTGTAATCCTGGTAGCAGCATAGATGCAAGCAGAGCAATGATGGCTATTACAACAAGAAGTTCTATTAACGTGAAAGAGCTCCTGCTTCCCCAAATCCTTCTTATTTTATCTATTAACATATTTTTTTCACCCCCTTTCGCTCTTCTTTAACATTTTCTCACGGAGGTATCTTATCATATCTGTGGAGTTATTTTTAGCCTGTATTTTACTTATTTTACTCTCATCAAGCTCATCAACCATATTCATCAACAATTTCAGGTTTTCTATGCTCTCTTTTATTGCTGAGATTCCATCTTCTCTGTATGGGAAAATATCCAGACTGTACCAACCATTGTAATTAATTTTTTTAAGCCAATATAATAGTTCTAATGTCTCCCAGAAATGCACGCTACCAACAATCAGGTCATCATCCCAGTAACGAAAATTATCATTGAAATGAATATGAAACAATCTGTTTTGCCTTGCTAATATAACTGCTGATTCTGCAGGATTTTCATAAGCCATTAATGCATGACCTACATCAATCATAACCCCAACATTTTCCAGATTAACTTCATTAACTATTGCAAGTGCCTTTCCAACTGTTCCTATTTGAATATGAGTTCTTGGTTCTTTCAATTTGTATTCAATAGCTATTTTAACTTCCTTGTTGTACTCAGCTATTTCCTTTATTGCCTCTATTGTATTATCCCAGTGTTTCTTATAATCTGTTTGCATGACATAGTCAAAACCATCCTGACCAGGCCAGAGACTTATTTGACTACATCCCAGAGTTACTGCTGCGTCCATGCCTTCTTTTGAGATACGGATAGCTTCTTCTCTTATTTCCTTATTAATTGAACATAATGCCCCATATTTCCATTTCTCAGCTGCAAAAAATTCGATTTCAATATTTGATGTCTGTAATCCAACTTTATCCAGAATATTTTTCATCTTGTTTGCGTCTACAAAATCAGCAGGATAATCCAGCTCAACAGCCTTAACATCCGGAATTTCTTTTACTTTTTCTAATTTCTGCTCAAGACTTAGATTATCTATTCTGTAACCTTCAGGAACAAACCTATCTCCACATGGAAAAAATGGAACCAGTCCAACAGAAAAACCATCTTTTTTCATGACCTATCCTCCATACATTATTTACAGAATGTTCTTCCGCCATCTACAAAGAAAGATTGCCCGCAAATATAATCAGCCATATCTGATGCTAAAAAAGCAGTCAAATATGCTATGTCTTCCGGTTTTGCAAGCCTGCCTGTAGGGACTGTTTTTGCTTTTTCTTTTCTCTCTTCTTCGTCAGGATAGCGGGAACGAAAAAGATCCGTATCAACAAGCGAAGGATGAATGAGATTCGTTCTTATACCTTTAGAAGCAAGTTCTTTAGTCAAAGCTCTATTCAATCCTTCAAGAGCAGCCTTTGAGCTTGCATAGTGCGCACCACCTCCACCACCTGCAACTATTGCAGCAGAGCCTATCATAATAATCCTGCCTTTTTCTTTCTCTATCATATGCGGGATAACATTCTTGATATAATAAAATGTTCCATTGAGATTAATATCTATGATTCTCTTCCATTCATCCATCTTCATGCTTTCTATAGGTGCCACTGTAGTTGTTCCTGCACAAGTTATCAAAATGTCGATTTTCCCCATCTTCTCAATAATATGTTGCGTTATTTTCATGGATTGTTCTTCATCAGATACATCGGCATAAAAATGTTCTGACCAGACTGACATTTCTTTAATTTTATCAGCCAATTTATCAGCTGTTTTTATGTTTTTACCTTCTTCTATATGTGTAAAGAAAATATTTGCACCAGCCATTGCCAATATTTCACAAATAGATGCCCCAATTCCCCTGGATCCTCCTGTAATAAGCGCAACTTTCTCGGATAAATCCAAATTTAACATCCTTTATACCTCCGTTATTTTAACTTTAGATTTCCGGTATTTTTTAATCACATCTTTAGGGAGATTCCTATCAGTAATTATTTCATCAAACACAGTAACAGGCGCAATTCTAACAAATGATGTTTTTTCAAATTTAGAAGAATCTATTAAACCAATTTTTACTCTTGCACACGAGAGAACTGCCTTAGTAATTTCTGCCTCCAATAGATTTCCTCCTGAAATACCATACTTGAGATCAATTGCAGTAACTGTTAAAAATGCTTTATCTACCCTTACAGAATCGAATATTGACTTTGCATAAGGACCTACTAGAAAATTAGTCCGTGGCTGAAGGATGCCTCCACAGGAAATAATTTCAAGACCTAAATTGTAATTCAGGGATATATTACCCAATTCTGTTGCGATATTTGGTGAAGCTGTTATCACTTTCAAACCGCGTTTTCCTGAAAGCTGTCTTACCAATTCAAGGCATGTTGTCCCTGACTCTATGATAATAAAATCCCCATCATTAATTCTTTTGATGGCTTCTTTAGCAATTGCTCTCTTGGCGTCAATATTGACAGTTTTCTGTGACAGGTGTAAAGGTGAATCTACAATTGTTTCAATAGACATAGCTCCACCATGTACTTTTTTGAGAAGTCCAAGTTGAGTCAATCTATCTAAATCCCTTCTAACTGTTATAACAGATATATTGAATTTCTTCCCAATTTCTTCAACAGTCACATTTTCTCTATTATTTACAAGCTCTAAAATCTTATTCCTTCTTTCTTCAGGTATCATATCTATCACCCTCGCAATACTGTTTTTATTGAATCATAAAATATACTTATAACCTCATCTGCCTCTTCTTTGTCAATTATCAAAGGAGGTTTTATTTTTAAAACATTTTTTCTTACTCCACCCAGCCCAAAAATCACTCCTCTCTTTAAACCTTCTTTTCTTATATTTATAGTTTTTTCTTCAATTGGCACTTTAGAGACAGGGTCTTTCACAAATTCAATTCCAATATGTAACCCTGTTCCCCTTATGTCTCCAATTTCCGGGAATTCTTTCTGTATCTCTGAGACTCTTGAACATATGTAATTACCCATTTTATTTGTATTTTCTAAAATATGATTTTTCTGGATAATTTCTATTTGTTTCAAGGCTGCTACCTGCCCAATAGTTGTATTTGCAAAAGTATGGAGTTCTTCAGCTTTTGGTCCAAAGCTTTTTAAATCCTCACTAACTATAATAGCTGCTATTGGAAATCCTGATCCCAATCCTTTGCCTAAAGCAATAATATCAGGTGTAATACCATAGTAATCTGCTGCAAAAAACCTCCCTATTCTGCAGTATGTTTGAACCTCATCAAATATTAAAGGAACTTCAAATTCATCGCATATTTTTCTGATTTCTGCTAAGTATTTTCTAGGGCATGGTATTTGTCCAGCGCTTGCTTGAATTGGTTCTACAATCACCCCTGCTGCCGGTCCATTAATTCCCCGTTCTAAGGTTATTTTTAACATTTTTGCACACATCAAATTACATTTCTCCGGTTTTTGGTCAAAATAGCACCTGTAACAATAAGGATTGGGAACTCTTATAAAAGCATTTGTTAGGTTTAGGTAATTTGCACCTCCAGCAAAATCTCCTGAAGCTTTTGTCGAAATCCATGATGAACCCATTGTGCCTAATGTTGTGCCATGATATGCATCATAAAGACATATAAAATACCTTGATGCAGGTCTATTTGTATGAGCAATTTTCATCGCTGCTTCAATTGCTGGGCCTCCACCAACAGTAAATGAAACCTTGTTTAATTTACCAGGTGCAAGTTCCGAAAGTTTTTTTGCAAGAGCAAGTCTTGGCAAAGTACCAAAACCTTGATGAATGTGTGTTAAATAGTTATGTGCATGTTCCGAAACTGCATCTATTATCTCCTTATTGGAATACCCGAGATATAATGCCCAGCTTTGGGAAGTACAGTCTATGTAAGATTTACCATCAACATCTTCAACCCTTACACCTTTCCCCTTTAAAAGCACAGGGCCTGGAGTTCCTCCTCCTAACATGAGATGCTTTTGATAATCTTCTATCCCTCTTTTTTGTATTTCTAGATATTCACTTATTACTGAATCCATAATTACTCCTCATTTGCGATTTCTAAGTAAACTATAGAACTTTTTTGAACGCTTGTCAAGAGCTTTTTTGAATTATTATGAATTTTTTTGATAAATACCAGCTTTTTTTATCTGCATTTGGAGAAGTATTGCCAATAACCAGTAATTCTACCTATTTTCACAAAAAGTATATAGGTGTTGCCTTAATCCTTAATTATTTGATAAAATTACTCAATTTGGAAAAACAAGTAAAGGAGACAAATATGGAATATACTATTGGAATTGATATAGGCACGACAGGCGTAAAAACTCTTTTATGCAGTAATAAAGGAGAAATAATATCAAGTTCCCTTGCAGAATATTCTCTTTCTCATCCAAAGCCGGGCTGGGCAGAACAGGATCCTTGCGACTGGTGGAAGGCCACAGTAGAATCTATTAAATCTGTCATAAATGAGGCAGATATCAGCAAAGAAGATGTTAAATCAATAGGATTAACAGGGCAGATGCACGGTGCTGTTTTTCTGGACAGCGGCAACAATGTGTTAAGACCTGCGATACTCTGGTGTGACCAAAGAACAGCTGCTGAATGTGATGACATAAACAGAATTATTGGAAAAGAAAACCTGATAAATCTTGTCTCTAATCCTGCTCTCACCGGATTTACCGCCCCCAAGATCCTGTGGGTGAAAAAAAATGAGCCGCAGATTTACGAGAAAACAAAAAAAATTCTACTTCCAAAGGATTATATAAGATTCAGGCTAACCGGAGAATTTGCAGGTGATGTCTCAGATGCATCAGGAACCCTGCTTTTCGATGTAACGAACAGAATCTGGTCAACGACGATGCTGGAAAAACTGGATATCGATAAAAATTTTATGCCGCAGGTTGTTGAATCATCAGAAGTAACAGGCAGAATAACAAAAGATGTTTCTGAATTAACGGGCTTATTCAGCGAGACGATTGTTGTCGGTGGAGCAGGTGACCAGGCCGCAGGCGCAGTTGGATGCGGAATCGTAGAAGAAGGCATCATATCCTCAACCATAGGAACATCAGGTGTTGTTTTTGCGTACGCAGATAAAGTGAAGAACGACCCTTTGGGGAGACTTCATACATTTTGCCATGCAGTCCCGGGAAAATGGCATGTAATGGGAGTAATGCTTGCTGCGGGAGGTTCCTTTAAATGGCTCAGAGATACACTTGGTGAAAATTCATATCAGGTAATGACCGAACAAGCTTTAAAAGCTCCTGTTGGAAGCGAAGGGCTGATTTTTCTTCCTTATCTTATGGGAGAGAGAACACCTCATGCTGACCCGGATGCCAAGGCAGTGTTTTTTGGAATTTCCCCCAGACATACAAGGTCCCATATCATTCGTTCAGTAATGGAGGGAGTAAGTTTTGGATTAAGAGATTCCATGGAAATTATAAATGAACTGGGGATTCCTGTATCTGAAATCCGAGCTTCTGGAGGAGGAGCAAAAAGCAAGCTATGGAGACAGATCCAGGCAGACGTTAACAAAGAAGCTATTTATACAATAAATGTAGATGAAGGCCCGGCATTTGGTGCTGCTTTACTTGCTATGGTAGGTGCAAAAATTTATGCCTCTGTACCCGAAGCCTGCAGGCAGACCATAAAAACAATAGAAAAAACCGAACCCATAGTAGAAAATACGAAAATCTATGATGAATACTACAGACTCTACAAAAACCTATATAAGTCTCTGAAAGATAATTTTAAACAGTGCTCTAAATTAGTAATTCATTAAAAATTAGAAATTAATAATCATGGACCCTCAATCAATAGAAGCCATTTTAAGTAAAAAACTCCTATTAGAACTCCGAAGGTTGTTTTATAAAGCAACAGGTATGACGATATCCTTTATAATCGGCAAACGTGGAGGAGATGTGGATTTTTTCCCGAAATCAGAAAGAAGCCGGTTCTGTAAGATCATACATTCCACACAGAAAGGTAGAGCGCGGTGCGTCCTCTCAGATGCAGCAGCTATTAACACTGCCTTTCGGAGACGAAAACCTCATATCTATCAGTGCCACGCAGGGCTTACTGATATTGTTGTCCCCATAATAGTGAAAAACAAACTCATAGGAGCCCTTGCCTCAGGCCAGATGCTTATCAATAAGCCAACAGATAAAGATTTCCTTTTAATAAAAAAGAAAACTCTGGATTTAAAAATTGATCACAACAAACTTGAAGATGCGTATAAAAAGGTCGAATTTGTTTCACGCGGTAAACTGGACATAGTGGTAAACCTCATGTTTTTCATGGCTAATTTTATTGTAGAGAGGGAATCTGTAATTGCGCTTCAGGAAAAACTTATCAAACAGCAGAAAAAAATAGTAGAGGCAAATAAACAAAAAGAACAGTGGAAAAAAGAGCTTAGAAAGGCCATGCCTTTTATTGAAATAGAAAATGTCCCATCCCGGGAACATTCACGACATGAAAAGATTATCATAGAAGCCAAAAGATTTATTGAAACCAATTTTACAAAAAGCCTGAATCTCAAAGATGTCGCTGAAGCAGTTTATCTGAGTCCTAATTACTTCAGCAATCTATTCAAACACTATACAAACTATACCTTCCATGAATATCTGATGAAGATCCGTATTGAAAATGCGGAAAAGCTTCTCAGCAGATTAGACCTTAATGTATCACAGGTCTCAAATCTTGTAGGATATGATGACCCGAATCACTTCAGCAGAGTATTTGCAAAAATAACAGGCCATTCTCCCCAAAAATATCGTCAGAACTTCTGAAACCGTAAAATAATAAGAATCTCCAGAAAAAAGTAAGATAATCCATAGACAAAACTATGATCGTATTGCTAATATGTCACTAGATTGAAAAACTGAGAGAAATTAAATACATGAAAACAATGATTCAAACAGCAAAGAAATTTGGAGAGTATTAATGGCAGACTCAAATAAGTGCAAAGGGAACCTTGCAGTCTTAACAGTAATAGACAGTAGCAAGAAGGAATTTAGGTATGTTGAGCAAGGATTCTTTCTTGCTTTTCGGCATTTAGGAATACCTTACAGAATAATAGATTTATCAAAAGAAAATTTAACCCCGGGGGAAATCGCTGACTGCCGAGCTGTTGTTATTGCTCAGGAAGGAATAGGAGAAAAGTTTTCTTCGGCTGATGGAGACAGCATTAAAAAGTCCATAGAAGAGTCTGGTATAGGATTGATTAATTTTGATCATCGCCTGAATTCTTATCCTTCTGTCCTACGTAATGTACTTATCGGCACAGATAAAAACATTAAATTTACTACCTCAAAAGGACTAAGAATAAAAGATACCCATCACTTTATTACTGAAACATACGAAGAAAATCAGAAGGCAAAATTCTTCCAAAATATTGAAATGGCAATTCTGCCATCGTCTTTTGAGAAAGATAATCTTATTAGCTCATTAGAAAATTATCCTGTTCTAAATTTATCGCGTCTTGGCAAAGGAAGAGTTATCCAGTTTTTCATCTCTCCCAGGATGTGGCACTGTGAATATTTCGGACATTTGCACGGTTTTGATGGGCTTTTTTATAAGTCAATTATCTGGACTGCAAAGAAACCTTTTCTTGCAATGACAATGCCTCCGTTTGTTACAGCAAGAATAGATGACTGTTCCGGCTCAGGAAGTCATTACATAACAAATGGAAAAAGCGCAGCAGTGAATTTCAGATACATTGATGTTTTAAATAAATATGGCTATATTCCTAATATCGGTTTGTTTCTTGATGACATTACAGATAGTGACGGGAATATCATAAGGAAAAAACATGATAATAAACTTGCTGAATTTTCTCCACATGCATTTGGAGAGAGTAAGGATAGAAAAATTAAGAGTATGATATATATGAAACATAGCGGAGATGAATATACTAAAGAAGAACTCAAAAAGATTTTTAAAAAAGTAGATAGAAAATTTTCCTCGTGGGGAATAAGACCGTCAAAAGTGCTTAATGCTCATTACTGTGAAACGGGAATTAACTCCATTCCCTTCCTGAAGAAAAGGGAACAAAACTTTTTAATGGGAATTTCTGTTTTGTTTGGAAAACCATACAACGCTCCTCCTCCAGAAAATTGGAAACCCTATGAAATAAGAAGAAGCGACGGGAAATATGCTTTTATTGCTGACTATATGCCTGATTATCCGGAATTTTTCAACCTATCAAATACATTCCCTTATGAGGAGCGCATTGATTTTCTTCACGAGAATACAAAATTCGAAGGTGAAAACAAAAAGAATGATATAGACGAAGCAATAACAAAAGGGGTTGAAATAATAACAATAGGCTTAGACAGTTTGTTTTTTGGCTGTCTCCTGACACATGAACAGAGAATATCTGCTATGAGCATTGAAGAATGGGAACAAGTTCTGAAGGGTATAGACAAATTGACTTCAAAATATAAAAAGATATTTAAAGGATATGACTATATTGCTGAATACGCAAAGAGTAGATACGACACAAAAATAACAGAGGCAAATTATAATTCCACAACAGAGCAGATAATATTAAAACTAAAAGGTAAGTCTGCCCTGCCGTTAAAGGTTTCTGTTTATAATGATGAAAGCTATCAACATAAATTTAAAGAAATACCGGTATTTAGTGGAGAAGCACAGATTAAATTCGAAGCACGAAGCACGAAATACTAAACAATATCAAATGACTAAAATACAAATGTTTAAAACAATGTTTTTGAATTTTGAAAATTTGAATTTAAAATTTGTTTCGAGTTTTGGATTTAGAATTTTGGATTTTATTTAAGAAGACTGTGATGTAATACCTGAATTTAAAAGATGAAAGGAGAACAAAGAATGCTAGACAAAAAAGCCCATGAGGCTACTGGAAGCAAACCGACAAGTGATAAGCCGGATGACGGCGTTACACTAAGAGTTCCCTACTCTTATTTTGGCGCAATGTATGATGAAGAAGAGGAAAAAGCAGTTCTTGTGGCAATGAAGCAGGACAGGCAGACAAAAGGACCTCATCTGGAAAAATTTCAGAAAGAGTTTGCAGTTATGTGCGGAGTAAAACATGCTCTTGCAGTCTCAAATTGTACTACTGCGATGCATGCAGCAACTCAGGCTTTTGGTATTAAAGAAGGAGATGAAGTAATTATTACACCGAATACTTTTATTGCTACTTCTCTTGTGCTTTTAAAAGAAGGAGCAAAACCTGTATATTCAGATATTGATCCTAAAACATATAACATTGACCCAAAACAGATAGAAGATAAGATAACTCCTAAAACAAAAGCGATTTACGTCGTTCATTATGGCGGGCAGATGTGTGATATGGATCCCATTATGGAGATAGCAAAAAAACATAATCTCTATGTTCTTGAAGACTGCGCTCATACACCCGGAGCAGAATACAAAGGAAGAAAAGCAGGAAATATCGGAGATATTGGATGTTTCAGTTTTCATTCTTTAAAAAACATGACTACACTAGGTGAGGGAGGCATGGTTACAACTAATAATGATGAAATAGCTGCAAGAGTAGCAAGGCTTCGCGCAATGAATACAGCAACATGGGACTTCCCTGAAGGGCAAAGTACATTCAGTTTTGCAGGATACACATTGACAAAAACAGGTATATCCGATTACTGGATTCCCTCGCATCATGATGTGATAGATGACAATGGAAAGTGGGGAAATAACTACAGAATGAATGAAACCCAGGCTGCAGTCGGGATATGTCAGCTCAAAAAGTTAAAAAAGATGAATGAAAAACGGAGGGAATTCGGGCGTTATATTAATGAAGCAATAAAAGATATTGAAGGCATAACTCCAGTATATGAAGACCCAAACTGTTACCATGTTTATCATCTCTATACTCTTTGTGTTGAAGAAGAAATGGGCATAGAAAGAGATGCTTTTATACGTGTTCTTTACAGAGAGTATGGGATTCAACCAATATTGCACTATCAGCCAACATATCACTATACCGGATTGAAAAAGCTGGGTTATCCTGATAAACTCTGTCCAATTGCAGAAAAATTCTTTTACAAAAGAGAACTAAATCTTCCCATACATCCGAGATTAACAAAGGAAGACTGTGATATAATGATTGAAGGAATTAAGAAAGCAGCAGAAAAAGCGCGAAGATGCAAGCGCTAGCGAAGCAATTTCGAGACAGAATCAAATTCTCTTTTTATCCCACTAAATCCCTTAGCCAGTAAAATAACAGCTGCGCCCCAGCAGAGAAATCTAGCCCCTTTCTCCAGAAACTTCTCAGCAGATTCAGCATTATCAATAGTAATTCCCCAGTGTTTGCCATGCCTTTTTGCCGCATCAGCAACCTTGTCTATAACCTGCTGAAGCTCAGGATTATCAAAATCCAGAGGTCTGCCAAGACTCTGGGAAAGATCTGCAGGACCTACAAGTAATATATCTATCCCATTTACAGAGGCTATATCGTCAATTTTTTCTACTGCCTCTTTATCCTCTATTTGAACAACAATAAAAGTTTCTTCATTGGACTGCGTCATAAATTCCTTCATTGGCTGTAATGAATGGTCAGTATGCGCTTCTATCCCATCCATTCCTCTGAGTCCTATTGGCGCAAATTTTGTATTTCGTACTGCCCATTCTGCTTCTTCTCTACTCATACAATGCGGAACCATAATCCCGTTTGCACCGGATTCAATAGCTCGAAAATAGCTGAAGTATCCCGCTTTTCTGATTCTTACCATTGCATCAATATCTGTGGCACGACAGGCAAGACTCATATTCCAAATATCGCTATCATTGAAGTCCTGATGTTCATGGTCAATCCAGATACAGTCATACCCAACTTTACCTATCAGCTCACAGATTTTTGCTGATGGATATGGTGTTGGGCTGCCAACTAAAACTGGTTTATTCTGCCGAAGTTTTTTTAATACTCTACTTTGTCTCATATTCGCTCCTTAAGTTTTTATAAAATTATAACCATCCGTTATTTGTCCATTTCTTCATATCAATAAATGATTGGTCTGGATATTTTAATTTTTTTAATCTGTTCATAGTTTCTGAGCTTAGAGGTTCTGTATCTGCATTTTTAACTGCCTGATCAATATATTCCTTTTTATCCATTCCCAGAATGGTTGATGTTACTCCACTATTTGATAATACAAACTTTATAGCCAAATCAGAGAGCGATTCAATTTTCCCATTTATGAAAGAATTATATTTCTCTATGTGCTTTACAATTGGATTTAATTCTGATGAAATTTGAAATCTTTTATCAGTAAGAATACCTTTCATAAGCGCTGACCTTACAATTATGCCTACACCCTGCCTTTTTGCCATAAAAATAACATTTTCTGTCTGTTGCTCAATTAGATTGTATGCTACCTGCAGAGCATCAAATACTTCTTTTTCCAGAGCTTCTTTTGGCATATCAATACCATAAGTGGATGCACCAATTAATTTTACCTTCCCCTGCTTTTTAAACTTATATAAAGCATTTAAAACATCGCTACAATAGAGTTTTTTATCAGCTTCATGTATTTGCAATATATCAATATAATCTGTTTTTAATAACTTCAGGCTTTTATTGATACTATTATTAATTTTCTTTTCAATTACTGATTTTGAAGGAAGCATACCATTTTCTAGAATCAACGCTAATTTTGTTCCAATTATTACACTGTGCCTTTTACCTTTTAATGCCTTACCTAGGATTTCTTCACTCCTGCCATATGCAGGGGCTGTATCAAAGAAATTTATTCCCTTATTTATAGCATAATCTACAAGTCCGGATGTTTCTTTCTCCAACAATATACATGACTTACCATTAATTTTTATCCCATATTCACACCCAATAGAGGCACATCCAAATCCTATCCTAGATATTTTAATTCCCGTATTCCCAATCTCTTTTAATTGCATATTTTATACGTTACATTGACAAAGCAGTTTCATAAATTGCCATGATATTTTCTACCGGAGTGTCAGGCTGAATTGCATGCGCAGGACAAACAATATATCCACCATCCTTACCAATAACCTTGATGACACGTTTAACCTCTTTCCGAACCATTGATGCAGTGCCTTGAGGAAGCAATTCTTGTTCGTCAATACCTCCATGAAAACACAATCTATTACCAAAGCGAGATTCTAGATTTTTTGCATCCATTCCTGCTGCCTTAGGCTGAATCGGGTCTAAGATATCAAGACCCATTTCAATAAAATCTTCAATTACAGGGACAATACTCCCACATGAATGGTAATAGGTTATTAATCCCATATCCTTAAACGGTCTGATAAGTTGTTTGCTATAAGGCTTGATATGTTTACGCCACAATTCGGGAGAAAGCATCATGCCTTTCTGCGTGCCGATATCGCCGCCACTTCCAATAATATCAATCTGACCATTAGAGGATTCAATAACCCGCATAGCCCGCTCTCTGTAAAATTCCATAGCATGACGAGAGATCGCTTCAGCAATGTCCGGACATTCGATTAAATCCATCAGAAACCTTTCCATACCTCGCATATACCACGGTGTTTCAAATGCCCCGCCGGCAAAATACATTATTGCATAACGATTATCTTTATTTATCCGCGCGATTTCGTCCTTTAAATGAGAAAAGTCAAACCAGTCTACCTTTGGCCATGGATAATCCTCAATTTCTTTTACAGTCGTTGCTTTGGCTAAAGGATGAAAAGCAATTTCATTATAGGTGCCAAATTCATTCTTAACCGGTTTCCAGACAATGCCCAGGAAATCCTTTCCTTGAGCACCTACCCCGGCTGCTCCGGTCATATCTTTCGGTCCAATAAAAGGTACTGCTACCCGACGGATATCAACTCCCAGTTTTCTGAGAAGTAGTTCATCATCTTCAATACCAAGGTGCTTCTTAACCATTGCATTTGTCTCAGGTGTAGCAATATAATCAATTGCCGGCCTGTCAGGACGTTGATGATTAATAGCTTTTAAAATGCGCTCATATGGTTCCATCACTAAACCTCCAATAAGTTAACAACTCTGCCTTTCTCCTTCAGCGACAGCCTGCCAGCAATAACAATCTTTGCTATCTTCACTGTTTCATGCCAGTCAAAAGACGGCTTTCTGCTATCCAGCATTTTTATAAAAGCAGACAGCATATTTTTAAAAGATGAAAAAAAATCAATACTATCAACTATTTCACTGTCTTTTTCCCCATAAAAGGCAAAATGAATATCAGACTTAATCTCCTTAAAAGTTTGTAATACAACATGTTTCCCATCTATATAGCATAGATGAACTATCTCCTTCCCCTCCTCTCCAATATTCTGCACTGATTTTATTCCGCCGCCCATAACTGCATAAATACCTTCAATAAGATGAATGCCATATGTTCGCCAGTATTTAGGGGTGACTGCATTGGCAGTAAGAATTCTTCCAAGTTTTCCTTTCAATTTAAGGATAGAATTATCATAGCGTGTACTTGAGCATGACATAATTAATTTCCCTTTTTCATAATATTGTATAAATTCCTTCAGATCTTCTGCATTATCAGTAAGGGGTTTATCAATTAATATAGGGATATCCTTTTCAATAAAGGGCTTTGCCATAGAGAGATGATTTTCTCCGTCATCACGTGCAAGTATCACTGCATCCACTTTACCAATCATATCAGTCATATTCTCTACTATATTTGGTATGAGGGAAGATTCTGCTACTTGCTGAGAAATCTTTCTGTCTTGGGTCCAGATGTGAGTTATCTGCGCATCTTTAATACACATTGTCTTTGGGTCCTGTTTACCAAGATACTCAGGTATAACAGGAAATGGACATTTAGCCATCTTTTTTTTATTATAGCCATTGAAGATAGCTGACCAGGAATAAGGATGTCCATTACCTGGACTCATTCCAATTATTCCGAGATTGTATGTTTGTTTCATTTGCATGTATATCCGCCATCTACTGGGATATTCGTTCCTGTAATATATTGCGAGGCATCAGACGCAAGAAAGGCAATAATTCCCTTTAGATCCGTATCATTAGCCAAACGTCCCAAAAAGGTTCTATCGCTATACTGTTTAACAAAAGCTTTCGGCATCTTGTCAGTTAAAAATCCGCCGGGAGCTATGCAATTGCATCTAACACTCTTACTGCCGTAATAACTGGCAATAAATCTTGTAAAATTAATCATTCCTCCTTTATGAAAAAAATAGTCAGGATACCATCCGCTCATGTTTGTATTTTTATATATAGCTGCATCCGGGCCAATCATGCCCTGAATCGAGCCAATATTAATAATAGATCCTCCCTGCTGTTCTCCCATGACATCGCCGATTGCCCGCGTTATAATGAATAAACCTGTTGCATTTACCTTCATACTCTCGGCAAATAATGAGGCATCATCATGATAGCCTTTTTTCATTGGACGAAGGACTGCGTTATTAACTAAAATATCTATCCTCTTATTTTGTTTTAAGATTTTATCTCTCAGGCTTAGAATAGATTTCTCATCGGATAAATCCAACTTCAAAGCAGCTACATCATAGCCATCTGCTCTATGTTCAGAGACCACTTTTTCTAAAGCTTCTAAATTTCGCGATGCCATATATACTTTTGCTTTTGCCTCAGCCAGAGCGGCCACAATCTGCCTGCCATATAATCCTGCCCCGCCTGTAACTACTGCAACTTTGCCTGTTAGATCAAAAAGTTCTTTGATACGCATATCTGTCTCCTTTTAGGTTAATCTTTTAAATCCAGTATGAGCAACTGGTCCTTTAAGTAAATTGCAAGCATTATTCTTTTTAATGACTTTCTTTATTATCCCGAACACTTCATCTACACTATCTAGGTATTTTTTGATATGCTTTTCTTTATGACTGTAAGAGACATAAACAGCTTTGGAAGCTAGAAACCCCCGCTTTAGCATCTCTTGA